>DATIBJ010000178.1:0-8977 GCA_035457565.1 Pyrinomonadaceae bacterium
TCACAGTCAACAAAATCCCGACGTGCGTTCCATGGTTAGTTATGAACTTCATCGCTCTCATCATTTCCCCTTTTCCGATTATGAGTCGCTGATCACCGGCAACCTTACACCGCGTGCGGTGACATCCCATCAGCGGATCTCACCATGCTGTGCAATCTCACACCCAGGACTATCATCAGAAGGCCAAACACGATCGCGTATGCTCCAATGAGCCAGACCAACGCGAGCGCCCCAGCGGCGGGATTGAAAAGCAAGGCGACACCAAACAATATGGAAGCCACGCCGGCCAACGCCAGCAGCCACTCTCTCTTAATGTATTTGCGCAACTGGATCGCCGCTGCGATTTCGAAAGCGCCGGTTACGATTGCCCACGCGGCGATCACAATCAGGAGGACCAGCGCGGTAATCCCCGGTATGAAAAAGGCGACTAGTCCCGCGGCCACACCGAGGATTCCTTCAAGTAACAGAACCCACCAACGTTTGCTCTCACCGTGAGATTTAATCCCTGCAGCAATTGCGAACGCGCCGTCTACCAACGCGTACGCACCCCAAAGGAACACGAGGGCGGTCAGGGTGATCTGTGGCCAGGCAAATGCCAAAATCCCAAATGCGATCGCCGCGACACCTCGCAATACCAAAGCCCACCAACTACTTGTGTACACGATTAACATGGATTTCCTCCTTGGTTCAGATTCAGAATTACGACCCGGCGCTACCGCACTCGGTTCTGTTGTTGGCCAGGCTCACTACCGACCAGCGCCAGCTGGAAAATCTCACTTAGTGGTGCACGAGGACCGGTACAGGACTGTTGCGCACCAAATAATCCGTAGTTGTTCCAAGCGCCAGGCTGTCCGCCAGCCGATTGTCGTAGGCGCCCATCACCATCAGATCGCACCCGATCTCTTTCGCATGCTCGATAATCACTGCGTGGCTGTCGCCGGTCAGGTAATGAGTGCTCAAGCGAACCGGATAATTCTTGAAGTAAGAAACGACCTCTTTCAACGCCGTCGTCGACTCGCCTTCCTCGACCATTTGCACTGCATCCACGTCCATTTCCAGGGCGGCTGTCAAACGTGCCAGCATTTTCATTGCCTCACGCGCGGCGGCGCTGCCGTCGTAAGCCAGCAAAGCCCGTCGAAATTCTCGAAACTGCAAACCGGTCAACAGCACCGGACGGTTGACCTTTCGCACTAGTTTCTCGGCTACTGATCCGAGGAACCCCGTTTCGAACTCTTCATCCTCGCCCCGCGCACCTATAACCAACAGATCCGCGTCGACCGATGCGTCGGCAACAATCTTCACGACATTTCCTGTTTGAAGATCGGTCTGGCAGGTCACGCGATAGCGTTCACAGATACTGGCTGCGCGCTTGAGAGCTTCATTCCCTTGCTTGCGGTAATAGTCGCGCACTCGGTCGGCGATTCCTTCGGAAGGAAAACTCTCGAGAATCTCCGAAATGTTTCTAATGAAATGGCCCGCGAGGCGGCGCGCATCGATCACGTAAAGCACGGTTATCCGAGCGCGCAACCGAGCTGCGAGCCAGGCGCCACACTCGGTTGCAACATCGGCATAGACGGAACCATCAGTCGCGACTAGCAGCGAAGAAATTCCGGAATGCTCACCATTGCTATTCATCACTTACCTTTCAACTGACGCCAGATACTGATGAATGAACTGCACCGCCGTGGCGCCTTCGCCAACGCCGGCTGCCACACGTTTGACTGAACCGTGCCGCACGTCTCCGGCCACAAAGATTCCTGGCTGGCTGGATTCAAGCCAGTAAGGGTCGCGATTGAGCTGCCATTCTTTGGGGAGATGACCATTACCATCGACTTGCGAAAGATCAGGACCCGTGAGAATGAATCCGTGATCATCGCGCCGGACGACGTTTTCAAGCCAGTCGGTGTGCGGAAGCGCGCCAATAAAAATGAATAGCGCGTTAGTCGGCAGCGTTTCTTTCTGATTCTTCTCTGCATCGAAAATCCCGATCGCTTCGAGCCGGTCTTCACCGTGCACTTCGACGACGGTGGTTCGCAGACGCACCTTGATTGTCGGCGTGTTTTTTATCTGATCGATCAGGTAGCGCGACATACTTTCGTCGAGGGTCTCACCGCGCACAAGCATCGTCACGGTGCGCGCATAACGCGAGAAGTAAACTGCGGCCTGCCCCGCTGAGTTTGCGCCGCCAACGAGATAGATGTCTTCGTTGCGACAGAAAAACGCCTCAGCTAAAGTTCCGCCGTAATAAACTCCGGCGCCGACCAATCGATCGATCCCCGGCACATCAAGACGTCGCCATTGAACCCCCGTAGCGAGCAAAACAACATGACTCCTCATCTGCGTACCATCACTCAACGTGACGATCGGAGTCGATCCTTCAACTCGCAGACTTGTAACGATCTGCGGACTAATTATTTCGACCTCGAACTTCTTCGCCTGGGCAACGGCACGACGAGCCAAATCAGCGCCGCTCAGTCCCGCGGGAAAGCCGAGATAGTTTTCGATCATCGAACTCAATCCCGCCTGGCCGCCCGGTGCGTCACGTTCGACCATCACGGTACGCAGGCCCTCACTCGCTCCATAAACCGATGCGGCCAGGCCGGATGGACCACCACCGACGATCACGAGGTCGTAAAAGTCGCCTTCCGGACGCACCTTCAGTCCAATCCTTTTTGCGATCTCGGCGTTTGTAGGCTGCGTAAGTTTGGTGCCGTCGGGAAAGATGACCACTGGCAAGCTTGAAGGCTTCGCTTCAGAATCGCCCAACACGCGCCGGGCTTCCTCATCACGATCAACTTCAAGCCACTCGAATGGAACACAATTGCGAGCCAGAAAATCGCGAACCTGGTGCGCTTCCGGTGAGAAGCGTGACCCGATTACTCGCAGGTTCTCGATGTCAGGACGTGATTCCCAATCCGCGATCAGGTCGTCAAATACAGGATAGAGCTTATGATCCGGAGGCCGGCACGGTTTGACCAGATAGTCATCGATCTGAAATTCCTTCAGTGTCTGAATGATTTTTTCACTCTCATCGAATGCTGTGAGCAGGACGCATTTTGCATCTTCAAATATGGCGCGTGCCCATTTCAGGAGCTCGACTCCGTCCATGTCGCGCAATTTATGGTCGGCCAGTACAACCGCAACTCGCTGCCTGTCTTTCCCCAACTGATGCAGTGTCTCAAGCGCCTCCTCACCTGACGACGCAGTGATAACTCGATAACGCCGGGCGTACCTTCGCTCGAGGTCTCGCTGAATCTGCTTCAAGAGATCCGGGTTATTGTCGACGATAAGTAGAACCGGCTTTCCCATACGTCACACCTTAGCTGCCACAGCTTCTGGTTGTTGCTCGGCTCCTTTCGTATCAAACGTGAACTGATTGTCCTTCCAATCAACAATCACTTTATCGCCGTCCTTAATCTGGCCAGCCAGTAATCGCTTTCCAAGCGGCGTCTCCAATTCCTTCTGAATCGCTCGTTTTAATGGGCGCGCTCCGTAGACAGGGTCATAGCCTTCGCGTGCGAGGTGAGTTTCCGCCCTCGGTGTCAATTCGATACTGATGTGCCTTTCAGCCAGACGAGAGCGCAGACGTTCAAGCTGGATCTGGAGAATCTTCTTGAGGTCCTCTTCCGTGAGCGAATGGAAAACCACGATCTCATCAACACGATTCAGAAATTCAGGACGGAAGTGATGGCGCATTTCCGTCAACACAGCTTCCTTCATGCGATCGTAAGCAACTGAATCAGTCTTGCCGCTAAACTCCAGAATCTTTTCCGAACCGATGTTCGAAGTCATGATGATGACTGTGTTCTTAAAGTCGACGATGCGCCCCTGACCATCAGTTAAGCGGCCGTCATCAAGGATCTGCAGCAGAACATTGAATGCGTCGTGGTGGGCCTTTTCGATTTCATCAAACAGAATCACCGCGTAAGGTCGCCGTCGTACTGCTTCTGTTAGTTGTCCGCCTTCTTCGTAACCGACATATCCGGGCGGGGCGCCGATCAGCCGCGAGACCGCATGCCTCTCCATGTACTCAGACATATCGATGCGGATCATTGCCCGCTCGTCGTCGAACATGAACTCGGCAAGCGTGCGAGCGAGTTCCGTTTTGCCGACACCGGTTGGTCCGAGGAAGATGAAAGAACCGATTGGTCGGTTCGGATCTTTTAAACCCGATCGAGCACGTATAACGGCATCGGCAACCGCCTCTACTGCCTCGTTCTGTCCGATCACGCGCTTGTGCAGATGCTCGCCGAGTTGCAGGAGCTTTTCGATTTCGCCTTGCATCAGTCTTGAAACTGGTACGCCGGTCCAGCGGCTCACCACCTCTGCGATATCTTCTTCATCAACTTCTTCCTTGAGCAGACGTGAGGAGCCTTGCTTCTTCTGCAGCAGTTCTTCCTCGGACTGCAGCCGTCGCTCCAGATCGGCGAGTTTGCCGTAACGCAGTTGTGCTGCTTTGTTCAGATCGTACGCGCGCTCAGCCTGCTCGATCTCAATCCGAGTTTGATCTATCTCCTGGCGCAAGTTGCGTAGACGTTCAACCCCCTGGCGCTCGACTTGCCACTGTGAGCGGAGAGCGTCGGCTCGCGCTTTGAGATCAGCCAGTTCCTTCTCCAGCTTGTCCAAACGGTCTTTCGAAGCTTTGTCCTTCTCCTTCTTTAGAGCCTCGCGCTCGATCTCTAACTGCATTACCCGTCGCTGTACTTCATCCAACTCAACAGGAACACTCTCGATTTCAGTGCGCAGCCGAGCCGCGGCTTCGTCGACGAGATCGATGGCTTTGTCGGGAAGGAAACGATCGGCGATGTAGCGATGAGAGAGGACTGCGGCGGCAACCAGCGCGGAATCTTTGATGCGCACGCCGTGATGGACCTCATATCGTTCCCGCAGACCTCGCAGGATCGAGATCGTGTCTTCTACTGAAGGTTCATCGACAAAAACAGGTTGAAAGCGACGCTCCAAGGCTGCATCTTTCTCGATGTACTTGCGGTATTCATCGAGTGTGGTAGCGCCGATGCAATGCAACTCGCCGCGGGCGAGCATCGGTTTCAAAAGATTGCCGGCATCCATTGACCCCTCGGTCTTTCCGGCGCCCACCACCGTGTGGAGTTCATCGATGAAAAGAATGATCTGGCCCTGAGCCTCCTGTACTTCCTTTAGAACAGCCTTTAGTCGTTCCTCAAACTCACCCCGGTATTTCGCTCCCGCGATCAACGCGCCCATGTCGAGCGCAACGACACGCCGATCCTTCAAACTCTCAGGAACATCTCCACGCACAATGCGCTGCGCCAATCCCTCGACGATCGCAGTCTTCCCCACACCCGGCTCGCCAATCAGAACGGGATTATTCTTCGTTCGTCGAGACAGCACCTGAATTACGCGCCGGATCTCTTCATCACGACCAATAACTGGATCGACTTTGCCCTGCGCTGCAAGCTTGGTCAGATCGCGCCCGTATCGTTCGAGCGCTTCATAAGTTGCTTCCGGATTTGGTGATGTAACGCGCTGCGAACCGCGCACTTGTCGCAGCGCCTGCATCAGCTTGTCGCGCGTGAGTCCAAGTTCGGCCAGAATGCGGCCGCCCGCTCCAGACTTGTCCTCTACCATCGCCAACAACAGATGCTCAACCGAAACATATTCATCCTTAAGCTGCTTTGCTTCGTCTTCAGCCTGGACCAGGAGACGGTTGAGGCGAGCTGTGACATAGACATCACCGGCGCCACCAGTGGTTGAAGACACCTTGGGCAAACGAGCCAACTCAGCTTCGACACGGCTGCGCACAAGTTCGGCATCTACCGCAGTCTTGTCGAGAATCGACTTCGCGAGGCCACCTTCCTGGTCAAGCAATGCCAACAGAAGATGCTCGACGTCGATCTGTTGATGGCCCAGCCTTGTGGCCTCACTCTGCGCCGCGCGCAAAGCCTCTTGCGCTTTCTCGGTCAACCGATTGATATCCATTAGATACTCCTCCGGACGATCGAATTTTCCTTGGGGGGAATCCTTTGGGGGAAGGGATGGGGGTGATGTCCGATATGCTTCAGCTTGTCGTCACATGCCCTAAACTCAACGAAACCAACCTTGAACCAATTTGATCTCACGACAAGCTAAAGCGATATCGGACACTAGATCGCATTGGCGTCGACACTGCCGTCTTGCAGCGCTTTAAGTAATGGACCGAACTGCCAGGATCCGTCGTAACGGAATCCGTTAATGAAGAAAGCAGGCGTCCCGTTGACACCACTCCTGACTCCGCTGGTGAAATCTTCACGTACATGCTCGTGATGGACATGGTCCCGCAATTCTTGGACAAATTTCACAGTATCCAGACTTAATTCTTCGGCAAACCCCACCAGGTGCGCGGGATCAAGCAGCTGTTGATTCGCATATAAGAGATCGTGCATTTCCCAAAAACGATCCTGAGCGCCGGCACTTTCAGCCGCTTCCGCCGCTACTTCGGCATGCGGATGTATCTGCGTGAGCGGAAAGTGTCGAAAGACAAACCGCAGGCGGTTGCCCATAACCTCCTGAACTTCTTTCACGATCAATTGCGCGGCGCCACAATAGGGACATTCATAATCCCCGTACTCGACTAACGTGACCGCCGCATGTTCTGGTCCTATGATGTGGTCGCGCTCACCGACTGGCAGACTTAGTTTGGCTCTCGCGCCTGTTGCTTTTGTCGACATTCGCCACCTCCTTTCCCGATAAACTCTCCAGTGCATTTAGAATTCCGTCGGCGCCTGGATTTACTTCAATCGGGGAAACGTAGCTCCAGGCAATCCGGCCCTCGCCATCAATCACGAAGAGAGCGCGTTCGGTAACGCCCTCACCATGTCGGTAGACGCCGTAGGTTCTCGCGACTTCGCCTTTGGGTTCAAAATCGGAGAGCAGGCGGAAATGCAGGTTGCGATGTTCACGATAGGCCTGATGACACCACACGCCGTCTACAGACACGCCAAGAAGTTCAGCATTGAACCGGTTGAACTCCGGCAGTACCTCGTTGTAGAGAGCCATCTGATCACCACAAACGGGACTCCAATCGGCAGGATAGAAAGCGAGGATTACGGGCCGACCGCGAAAGTCGCTGAGCGAAACTTTCTCGTCGGCACCGGAAGATAGTGTAAAGTCCGGCGCCGTCGTTTCTGCTTTCAGCGCTGACCCACCGTTGGGGTTTTCATTGTCCGTACGTTCAACCATTAGAAGTGCCTCCTCTTAGTAGTCCATTCGCCAACCGGCATCGGTCTTCGCATTTTTTTCTCTGTGCAACTCTTTATTTCAGCCTCCGGTGCATTTCCGCCAACTCACGATTCAGTTGCTCGATCCGTCCTACCAGGTCGAGAATGACCGCAGCGCCGGCAAAGTTAACACCCAGGTCCCTTCGTAGCCTTTGCATGCGACGAAGGTGAACTACCACGCGTCGCGGCAGCAACGGTTCATCTGTTCCACTGTCGACCGTCTCAATCAATCCCTGCTTCGCCAGTCGCGCCACGAGCGTACGCTTCGCACCGACTGTCGCGGCAACAACATCGAAGGTCAATGGTTCATCAAGATCAAAATCGCTGGGCCACATAATTCTTGCCACCCACCTGATAATTAGTCTGACTCGATCTGTTCACCCTCTTGCAACGTTCGAACGCCTGCATATCGCAGCACCAAGCCCAGCGTTAGAATGAAAACGCAGAGCACCAACATTTGACGCCACTCAACTTGCAATGCCCCTTTTAAGAGAATCTCCCGCAGAGTAGCCACAATCCCTACCTCAACCATGGTTGACACCGAAACTCGATGCCATTCCAAATAGATAAGCAACAGGCGAAACAACTCAATCAGAACGAGAATGAACAAGATGTCTGCCAGTACCTGGGAGAAATCCGTACCCCTCAACAGCGCCTGGCCCAGATGAACCAGCTTAATCACCATCGCTATGAAGAGTGCCGCACACAAACCGAGTACGATCAGGTCCTGTACGAACTCCAGCGCCGAGCGCACCGCGTGACGACGATCGCCCAAACCTGGCAAGTCCGAATGATGTTGCTGATTCGCCATCTTGAATTTGACCGAAACATTAACTTCGCGGCTTAAATCCCGAGATGCGACTCAACTCTTCGTACAAGCGACGTTCTTCAGCGTTGACATCTTTCGGAACCACAATTTTCAAGCGCACGTATTCGTCACCTCTACCGCCTTTACGCTTATTCAAACCCTGACCACGTAAACGTAAGCGCTGTCCACTTCTCGCGCCGGCGGGAACTGTCAACTCAACCTTTCCATCGATCGTCGGCGCTTCCACCTTGGCACCTAGAACTGCTTCCCACGGCGCAATGGGCAATTCGACTTCGAGATCGTCGCCTTTCACCGTGAACACCGGATGTGGCCGAAGTCGAATGTGCAAATAAAGATCGCCGGGCTCGCTGCCGTTACTGCCGGTCCCACCCTGCCCGGCCAGGCGTATCGTTGAGCCATCACGCACGCCGGACGGGATGTTCACTTCAATCGTCTTCGGCCGTATAACCTGTCCGGCGCCTCCACAGGTCTCGCAAGGCTTCCCATCTTTTAGCCCTGTTCCGCTACAAGTCGGGCAGGCCACAGCCACCTGCATCTGCAGCGTGCGCCGGCCCCCTCGATGCGCTTCTTCCAGTGATAACTCGAGCTCAGCTTCGACATCGGCGCCGCGACCACTTCGTCGGCCTCGGCCTCTTCCGGCCGCCCCGCCAAACATCTCTTCGAAGATGTCGAACCCTCCACCGCGGGTATCGAAGTTGCTGAAGTCGAAATCGCCAAAATCGACTCCTGCTGTGCGTGGTCCAGTTCCTCGCCTCGATCGTTGCGCCCCTTCCCATCCCGGCGGTGGCGCGCCCGCACCTGCTTTGACTGCGCGCCAGTTCTCGCCATACTGGTCATAAAGCTTTCGATTCTCAGGTTCAGAAAGTACGTCATAAGCCTCTTGCAATCCCTTGAACTGCTCTTCGGCAGCCTT
>DATIBJ010000179.1:0-6319 GCA_035457565.1 Pyrinomonadaceae bacterium
GACGTCCTCGTCCGCAAACGCGACGCAGTCGCGCAAAACAGTTCGCTTCGCTCATTTGCGGACGAGGACGTCCGCGCTCCCAGTATCCGCGCTCCCAGTATCAGTATCAACGCGCATCGTCTCGGGGAAACTTCACGCGCTGCGGCTCCTTCTTCAGTTCCACTAACAGCTCTTTGATCAATCTCGTCTTAACGCGACCCGCTTCTTTTGGGTGGACCAGATAACGCACAATCGCTTCGAGCCAGGTGTTATCTCCTACTCTAAACATGACCACTGGTCGCTCCTGTACCTGAAGTTGATCTACCGGAGTCTTTGACAACAATTGGCGGAACACGCCAACCTGCTCCGTCATCGCCTGCCCTACCTCACGTTCCGCTACCTGCTGCATTGTTTGCGCGATGAACTCCAGATCGGAGTTGTAAGCCACGTTGAATTTGATCTCATTCCACAGGTATGGAAAAAGCGGCCAGCTATAGTTGTACACAGGCGTGTCCAACACGCTGGAGTTTGGAAACTTGATCACACGACCACTCGGATGATCGGTCGAGAGATACTCTCCACCAAACTCCCAAAGAGTCGTATCGAAATAACCAAGATCGATCACGTCTCCAGTTGCCTCTCCGATCCGAATTCGATCACCGATCCGATAAGGTTCGCGAACGAGAATGTAGACCCAGCCAATGAAACTCGTGATTGGTTTCTGCAACGCAAAGCCGAGTATCAGTGAGATCAAACCAAACGAAACAACTGCGGTGTACCAGTTCTGGAAAATAATCGTTACTGCCACGAGCCCCATCAATAACCAGGCTCCGAGACGAAACACTCGCTTGAGCGTGTACTTTGAGACGGGATTCTCAATTCGACCGATAAAATACACCTCTATCAACTTCAAAATCGCCAGCACGAGGACAACCGACATCGCAGCGAGGGTGAGCTTTCCGATGGATGGAACGTACTTCGTAGCAAAACCGAAAAACTTGAGGTTGAGCAGAAAATAGAACGCGCCGAGAATAATCAGCAGAATCCCGTGCGAGCCGATAAGGAGTTTGTCGCCCGTGCGAGTAACTACTTCCCTGACTCTGCCCGTCGTGCGATTCAACTCACGCCTGACTTCGGGGTCTTGTTCAATCTCTTGAACCTGGTTCTCGATTTCTTCTTTCATGGTAGTTAGCTGAGCGGCAGCGAGGTCTCAGGATCGAAGAGCTAGGGAAAGAACTGAACCATCACATTATTTGACGTCCTTCAGGCCTTCGAGGATAACGCGTGCGACTGCCGGTATGATTTCGCGATCATTTGCATGATCGGTAGTAAATGTTGCCAGTATGAATTTCAAACCGTCCGGCGTTTCAATGTAAGCGACATCGTGCCGAGTTGTGCTGGTCCAGCCAGCCTTGGACCAAAGCTTCACGCCTGGAAGTCCCTTAAGAGCAATGCCGGTAAAACCGACCCCCTGGTCGTCTGTATCCTTCGTGTCGCTCATGTAATTGCGTTTCAAAAGCTCCATCATCATTGCCGTGCGGGCTGGGTTCGCCACCTTTCCGGTAATGATCTCCATCATGAGGCGCGCTGTGGCGTCGGTGGTCAGCTTGTTCCGGTTCTCGCCGTTGGGTCCGCGGGATACTTTCTCGCGCCCGTATGCGTCTTCGCAGAAGGTCTTTTGATTGACGTTGATGTTGCTGTAGCCGAGCGCGGTGAAATAGCGATTAACGGCGTTCCTCCGGTACTGCCACTCTTCCATTTCCTTAGCAGGTAGTTCGTAACCACCCGTCGTGTGCGTGATCACATCGAGCACATACTGAGTCGCTTCGTTTGACGAGTCGACGATCATGTCGCGCAGGGCACGCCTCAGCTCGGGCGTCTCCTCAATCTTCTTATCTTCGAGCCATCGATGAGCGGCGACGAGATAAAAAAGCTTAACCACACTGGCGGGATAGATTCGTTCATTCCCGCGAAAGCTCGCCGTTACGGGACGAGCCGGATCGCGCATATCAATCAGCGTGATAGAAAGATGCTTCTCTTCAAGCTTTTTGTCGGCGAAACGGTCGATGGTGGCTTTAGCGGCGCGATTGACGAGGTCTTGAAGTGATAGTTTTTGAGCTGAGTCTTGCGCCTGAATGGTTGCAACGAATAAAAGCAAGAAAGCGCACGTTGCGCTTACCAGTTTTTTAGACATGCCGATGTGGTCTCCCAGTATGAATCGACGATCGTCGATCTTGAGTTCTACTTGTAGTTCTCTGTGTATCCTCGGTGTTCTCCGTGTCTCTGGTGGTTGAAACATTTGCGAGCAGTGAACAAACCACGGAGACACCGGGAACACCGAGGATACACAGAGAAATAGGCCGCCGTCGATATTGAATCCTCTTCCCCTATATCCGCGAGTTCTGTTATAAGGCCACGATGCCAACTCCCTCCGAAGAGGGTCTCATTCGTGGAATCCGCCGTTGGGACCTCGTAGCCATAGTAATCAACGCAATCATTGGGGCAGGTGTTTTTGGTCTTCCTTCCCGGACGTACGCACTCATCGGCAGTTACAGCATCATTGCATTCTTCGCCTGTGCGGTCGTTGTCGCGCTAATAATCCTCTGCTTTGCCGAGGTAGGTAGTCGCTTTGACGCCACCGGTGGTCCTTACCTCTATGCGCGAGAGGCCTTCGGCGCTACGGTCGGATTCGAAGTCGGCTGGTTGATCTGGCTAGCACGCATAACTGCTTTCGCCGCCAATTGTAATTTGATGATCAGCTATCTCGGTTACTTTTGGCGCGGCGCAACCACACCGACCTGGAGAACAATAATCATTATCGTCTTCGTTAGCATGCTCGCACTGATTAATGTTGTAGGTGTTAGACAGTCAGCGATCGTGAGCAACTGCTTTGCAATAGGTAAACTGGTTCCCATCCTCATATTTATTGCTGTTGGAATGTTCTTCCTAAACCCACACTCTTTCGCCCTCGACAATACCCCTGCTCCAGCAGCATTTTCTCAATCAGTGTTGCTACTCGTTTACGCCTTCACTGGATTTGAAACCGCCACAGTACCGGCAGGCGAGATTCGCGACCCACAACGAAACTTGCCACGCGCTCTGCTCCTCGCGATTGCTGTGGTAGCGGTGGTTTACATTTTGATCCAGGTTGTTTGTGTCGGCACATTGCCGGGACTTGCTCAATCGACGAGACCGTTGGCCGATTCAGCCGCGCTATTTTTGGGCACTGCCGGGGCTTCAATCATTTCAGCGGGCGCAATTATCTCGATATCTGGAAACCTAAACATCGTTCTCCTTGGAGGGTCTCGCCTGCCCTTCGCGATGGCGGAGCAAAACCATTTGCCGGCGTTCATGGGAACTGTGCATAAACGCTTCGCCACCCCTTACGTCTCAATCGTGCTGACGAGCGTAGTTATGCTTGTGCTCACGTTGCAGACTTCATTCCTTGCAGCACTGACTGTCAGCACGCTCGCGCGGCTGATCACATATGCCGCCACGTGCGCCGCATTACCTTTGTACCGACGTCGCAAAGATGCGCCACCTGCAGCTTTTCGCGTTCCCGGCGGCTCGTTCGTGGCAGTCTTGTCGCTATTGCTCGTAGTGTGGCTGCTGGCAAACAGTACTAAGCAAGAGGCGAAGGCCGCAGCGATTGCGGCGTTGGTGGGTCTGGCGATCTTTTTCGCGTACCGGCTCTACCGGCGCTTCTATTCGCGCGCTTCGTAGACGAGCCGGCCGTCAACAATCGTGGCCAATACTTTAACGCTCTCGATCTCTTTGGGATCGATTGCGAAAATGTCGCGCGAGAGAATCACCAGATCAGCGAGTTTGCCTGGAGTGATTGTTCCCTTCACCGTGTCTTGAAACTCTGCGTAAGCAGATCCAACTGTGTACGCACGCACTGCTTCCTCGACGGAAATCTTTTGTTCTGGGACCCAACCGTTCGGATTCTTCCCGTCAATTGTTCGACGAGTGACAGCACCGTAGATACTAAGTATTGGATTGAGCGGCGCGACAGTCCAGTCAGTACCAAATGCGAGCGTCGCGCCGGAGTCGAGTAGTGAACGAAACGCATAAGTGGTCTTCGCGCGTTCTTTTCCAATCCTCTTTTCCGCCCACCGTCCATCATCGATGGCATGATACGGCTGCATCGAAGCGATCACTTTGTCGCGCGCAAACCGCGGGATGTCTTGTGGTCGAATATGCTGAGCGTGTTCGATTCGAAAGCGACGATCGCGTGTGCCGTTTTCCTTTTCAACCTGCTCGAAGATTGAAAGGATCAAATCATTTGCGCGATCGCCGATGGCGTGGATGAGAATCTGGAGTCCAGCGCGATCGGCGCCGCGTACGCGCTCAAGCATCGCACCCTCAGGAAACATCTCGTCGCTGGGAATGCCGCTCGTTTCCGGCGCATCTTTGTAAGGGTCATAAAAGAGCGCCGTAGTTGAGCCCAGGCTTCCATCCGAAAACGCCTTTAGACCACCAACGCGAAGCATCTCACTGCCGAAATGGGCGCGAATGCCGGCGCGTGCGAGTCGCTCCCAATTGGGCAGCGCAGTCATCGCATAGATACGCGTCTTCAACTCACCACGATCGAGCAGTGCCTGGTAAACGCCTACATCGCTCCCCGCAGACACGTCCTGTACACTGGTGACTCCGAGCTGTGCGGCATAGTTTGAAGCAGCACGTGCGGCAATAAGTTTCTCTTCGAAACTCGCGGCCGGAACTACCTTCCAGACGAAACTCTGCGCCGCGTCTTTAAGTATTCCGGTTGGCTCGCCTTTGGCATCGCGAACGATTACACCGCCGTCAGGATCCTTCGTTTGATTTGTTACACCCGCGAGTTTGAGCGCGACACTATTCGCCAGCGCCATGTGACCATCGAGACGACTAACAAACACAGGGGTATTCGGCGTGTAGCGATCAATCAACTCTTTTGTGGGTAGCTTGGTGTCGGGCCAACGTTCATGGTCCCAGTCGCCGCCCGTGATCCAACGACCCGCTGGAAGTTTTGCCGCAAACTGTCGAATCCGTTCCGCAAATTCCTGCGGCGTGTTTGCATCTCTGAGATCGACGCTGGAGAGTTGAAAGCCGCCGCTGAGAAAATGCACGTGAGCATCATTGAAGCCGGGAAGCACTAGTCGCTTTTGGGCGTCGATGATCCTCGTGTTTGATCCCGCAAGTTTTTTTATCTCAGTACTGTTTCCCACAGCCACAATGCGATTGCCGAGTATCGCGATGGCCTCGGCGGATGGACGTGCAGGGTCCATCGTCCGCACCGTGGCGTTAACGATGATCGTGTCGGGAGTGACTACTGAATTGTGTGCGTGAACTGGAGGAGACATAGCACTAGAGACTAGCAAAACAATTAGAAACAAAGTCAACGTCGTTCTCATAATCAACATTGAATGGCCAGTCGGGAAGGGCGGTTTACCCGCGTTCAAAGGTCCACAACCTGCAACTTCAACTGAACAATGCGACGTACAATATCATCTGCACTCAACCTACACTGAAACAACTCGAGCTCAAACCAAATGCAGTGGGGAAGGGCGGTTTACCCCCGCTCATGATGTATAACAATCAAGCTTCGCGAAACTGCTCAACCAAATGTCCGATGATAAGCATGTAACACCTATGCCGTGAAGAGTGTGGATCGTTGACCGGTTCCAATTTGGGTCGATCATTTAGCTGCCACAACACGCTGAAGCATATCGGACATTGGTTGAGCAGTTCGGGCAGTTTGAGTGTGATTTTAACTTGAGCGGGGGTAAAACCGCGCTTCCGTACTGCATTTGTTTGAGCTCGAGTTGTTTCAGTGTGGGTTGAGCTCTGATCTTTTGCACGTTGCTTTGTTAAGCTGAAGTTGGAGGTTGTGCCATTGAGTTTAAACCGACCTTCCTCACGGCGCTACCTAGACTTTCCGTCCTGCCCACATCGCCCAACCCAATGGGAGCCGCAGACTATAACGCAGTCATACTCCTAAGGTACACTCTTATTACTTCCGCGTGGACGATCTAATACAAAATCTTCAGTCTATCGTCGGTAAAGACAACGTACTCTCTGAGCCAGACGAGCTAATCGTCTATGAGTGCGATGGCCTGCCTCACCACAAGCACCGACCTCGAGCGGTTGTCTTTCCTTCATCAACTGAACAGACAGCCGACGTGATGCGGGCGCTGGCACGTCATCAAGTACCGTTCACACCGCGCGGCGCCGGCACGGGCTTGTCCGGTGGCGCACTCGCGTTGAATCAAGGCGTTGTAATTGAGATGGCACGGATGCGGAAGATTTTGAAGATCGACGTCGCAAATCGTCTCGCAATTGTTCAGCCCGGCGTCATTAA
>DATIBJ010000180.1:0-71238 GCA_035457565.1 Pyrinomonadaceae bacterium
ACTGCGATTCGCGATTCGCGAAGGCGGTCGCACGGTGGGCGCCGGCACGATCTCGGAAGTAATTGAGTAGTCAATAGTCCGTGGTCGTTGTCAGTGGCAGTTGTGCCACTTCAACGGACAACGGACCACGGACCACGGACAAAATTATGAACGAAAAGATCAGAATCCGATTGAAAGCTTACGATCATCGCGTGCTTGATCAATCGACGACGGAAATCGTTGAGACTGCAAAGCGAACAGGTGCTCGAGTGGCTGGTCCAATACCGTTACCGACAGTGAAGAACAAATGGACCGTCCTTCGTTCACCGCACGTGGATAAGAAATCGCGCGAGCAGTTTGAAATCCGCACGCACAAACGCCTGATGGATATTCTGGATCCTACGCCGCAAACGGTAGACGCTTTAATGAAACTCGATCTACCCGCAGGTGTTGATGTGGAAATCAAGGCCTTTGGTAGGCAATAAAGCATTGCCGATTTTTGATTGCCAATTGCCGATTGGCGTCGGTTCCAAGACAGGTTCTTAAATCGGCAATCGGCAATCGGCAATGGGTTAAATCGTCAATTGGAAATCAAATCATGATTAACGGAATCATCGGAAGAAAAGTCGGCATGACGCAGATCTTTGCAGCTGATGGGACGGTTACGCCGGTCACGGTCATCAAGGCAGGTCCCTGCATCGTAGTGCAAAAGAAATCTTCGGCTGGTCCGGACGGCTATGACGCGGTGCAGCTTGGTCTGGTTGATGAGAAACCTTTGAAGCTTAAGAATGTGACTAAGCCGATGCGCGGCCATTTTGAAAAGACCGGCGGCGGCACTCCCCCAACGCGAATCCTTCGCGAGTTCCGGCTGAGTAACGGCGAAGAGGGAACCAACGTTGGCGACAAGGTGTTGGTCGATCAGTTCGCTGACGGAGAGATTGTTGACATCATCGGTCAATCGAAAGGCCGTGGTTTCGCCGGTACTGTCAAACGGCATCACTTCAATCGTGGTCCGGAGTCACACGGTTCAATGAACGTTCGCGCACCTGGATCGATTGGCGCATCGGCGTATCCGTCGCGAGTTATAAAAGGCAATCGTTCGTCTGGTCACATGGGTGATGCGCGCGTGACGATTAAGAATCTGACGGTGGCTCGAGTAGATGCTGAAAACAATCTGCTGATGATTCGTGGCGCGGTGCCCGGAGCGAATGGCAGCGTGGTGATCGTCAAGAAGTCGACGAAATTGGGAAACAAGAAGAAATAATAACTGGGCCTTTGGTCTTTGCCTTCGGCTTTTGGAACTCCAAAGACCTAAGACCAAAGACCGAGTGTCGGAGATCGAAATGCCTACGGTTAAGGTGCGCAACTTAAAAAATGAAGAGGTCGGCGAGCTGCAGCTATCTGATGCTGTGTTCGGCGCGCCGTTGAATGAGCCTCTGATTCACGCAGCGGTCAGAAACTTCATGGCGAACGCGCGTCAGGGGACGTCTGCGACGAAAACACGCGGAGATGTATCCGGCGCTGGTAGGAAGCTGTGGAAGCAGAAGGGAACCGGCCGGGCGCGTATTGCATCGTTGAGATCTCCTTTGTGGAAAGGCGGCGGCAATGTACATGGACCGCAGCCGCGCGACTGGTCATACAACATGCCGCGGAAGATGCGTCAGGGCGCTCTGCGGTCCGCGTTGTCTGAAAGAGTTAGAGAGGGAAATCTCGTAGTGGTTGATGGCTGGTCTATCGATAAGCCGAAGACGAAACAGTTTGCCGCCTCGCTCGGGACGCTCGGACTTGAAGGTAAAACCCTGATCGTCGATTCACTCGAGAACGAGAACCTGATGATGTCAGCGCGCAACATTCGACGCACAAAAGTTGTAAACAGCTTTGGCCTGAATATCTACGACTTGCTTTACCACGATCATCTGGTGCTGTCGCGTGCGGCCACAGAAGAACTTGAGAAATTACTCGGCGCGCGCAAAGACAATGGCGAGGCTGCCGCTGAAACCGCGCCGGCGGAAGAGACTGCTCCGAAGCCGAAGCGAACGCGCAAACCGAAGCAGGAGGCGAGCTAAACGATGCGAACAGTTTGGGACATCATTAAATCGCCGGTCATCACTGAGAAGGCTTTGGTCGCGAAGGAAGAATCGCAGGAGAACAGGCAGCTGCTCAGCTTCAGAGTTGATCGCAAAGCCACTAAGCCGGAGATTAAATCAGCCGTCGAGTCGATCTTCCAGGTGAAGGTCGATCACGTTCGAACAATCAATTACATGGGGAAGACCGCTCGTCGTGGTCGTTATGAAGGCCGCAAGCCATCGTGGAAAAAAGCCTATGTGACGTTGAAACAGGGCGAGAAGCCGATTGACTACGGCGAATCGGTTTAAAGCATTGCCGATTGCCGATTGCCGAGTTTGATTGGCACGCAAGGCTCATTGAAACTGAATTGAAGATGTCTATTGCCATGACTGTTGCCAATCGGCAATCGGCAATCGGCAATCAAGAATGATCTTATGGGAATCAAGAAGCTAACACCGACATCTGCAGCGCGACGTTATCAAACGTATTTGACTCGCGATGAGTTGACCGCTGGGGCGGTACCCGAGAAGTCTCTCCTGGAACCCAAGAAGAGAATCTCCGGACGTAACAACGACGGTCGGATCACCGTGAGACGTCGCGGCGGCGGCCACAAGCGCTTTTATCGCATCGTCGACTTCAAACGCGATAAAGAAGGCGTGCCCGGTCGCGTCGCCCAAATTGAATACGACCCGAATCGGTCGGCGCACATCGCGTTGATCAACTATCTCGACGGGGAGAAGCGTTACATCATCGCTCCGACCGGTCTGGAAGTTGGCAAGACGATCATGAGTGGCGCCGATGCGGATATTCTTCCGGGAAACACTTTGCCGCTGATTAACATCCCGCTCGGAACGCAGATTCACAATATTGAGCTGCGTCCGGGCAAAGGTGGACAGATGGCGCGTTCAGCTGGCACGTTCGCGCAGTTGGTCGCCAAAGAAGGTGATTACGCTCAATTGCGCATGCCGTCGGGTGAGGTGCGGCGTGTGCCGCTGGTTTGCAAGGCGACGGTGGGCCAGGTGGGAAACATCGAGCACGAAAATGTCTCGTTTGGTAAAGCTGGTCGTTCGCGTTGGAAAGGTTTGAGACCGCATGTGCGCGGCGTGGCCATGAATCCAGTGGACCATCCGCACGGTGGCGGTGAGGGTAAGACTTCGGGTGGTCGGAATCCGGTAACTCCGTGGGGCCAACCGACACGTGGATACAAGACGCGCAGCAACAAGCGCACGCAGAAGATGATCTTGAAGGATCGAAGAACGAAGTAAGAATTTCGGATTTCGGAATTCGGATTTCGGATTTTGTGTAGGGCGGCCGCTCTCAGGAATCGGAAGTCGAGTTTAGGTGAAAGAAATCCGAAATCCGAAATCGCAAATCCGAAATGGAGACACATGGCTCGTTCAGTTAAAAAGGGACCATTCATCGATAAAGGCATTACGAAGGCTGTTGAGCGGGCGCGCGCTGGTAGCCAACGACCGCCGGTGATCAAAACCTGGTCGCGCCGGTCGACGATCACGCCAGACATGGTTGGCCTGACTTTCGGCGTACACAACGGCAAGCGGCACATGCCGATTTACGTGACTGAAAACATGGTGGGTCACAAGCTCGGCGAGTTCGCGCCAACCCGGACGTTTAAAGGCCACTCCGGAACAAAAGTGGAGAAAGCGACGAAGGTCGCTGCCGCAGCGCCGCCGCCAGCTAAATAGCGCGGACGCGCAGGAAAGAATTTAACGATTAACGATTGTCGAGGTCAGGATGGAAGCAACAGCGAGTGCAAAGTATTTACGTGGGTCGGCGCAAAAGGCCCGGCTTGTCGTAGACATGATTCGCGGCAAGGATGTGAACCAGGCGCTGGCGATATTGCGCTTTTCCAGGAAGCGCGCGGCGACCAATATCGAGAAGTGCGTGCGTTCGGCGATTGCTAACGCCAATGAAGCCGCAGAGAAGGCGAATGTCTCGATCGATCCTGATGATCTTTGGGTACGTGCGGCTTACGTCGATCGTGGCCCAACAAAGAATCGCCGCCGCGTGAGGCCAGCTCCGCAGGGTCGCGCGTATCGCGAACAAAGACATTTCTGTCATGTCACGATTCTATTGAGTAACGATGCAAAGCCCCAGCCGAAGGTGAAGGGTGCAACGACAGAACCGGTGGAAGCAAAGCCGGCGAAGCTTGCTGAGAGCAAGGGACGTAAGCGAGGAGGAGCAGCCGCTGCTCCACGTGCCAGGCGAACTGCTCCTAAGGCTGAAACATCAGCGAAGACTACGAAAACGGAAACAAGTGCAGCAGACAAACCTGCCACGAAGAAGGCAGCGAAGAAGAAGACGAGTAAGAAGGAAGAATAGATTTCAGATCTCAAATCTCAGATTTCAGATCTCAGATCGGTTTTAGATCTCAAACAGCAGATTACAGATTTCAAATTTCAAAATCTGATATCGCAAAAACGGAGAAGATTGTGGGTCAAAAAGTTCATCCATACGGATTTCGCCTCGGCTACAACAAAGACTGGCATTCGCACTGGTTCGCGAAAAGACAGTTTGGCGAGTTTCTGCTCGAAGATCTGAAACTCAAGCGCGATCTGAAACAGCGCTTCGCCGGCGCAGGCGTGTCGCACGTGGATATCGAGCGGGCGGCGAATCGTCTGAAGATCATCATTTACACTTCACGACCCGGCATCATCATCGGTCGCAAAGGTGCTGAGATCGACAAGCTGAAGAGCGATCTATCTTCGAAGACGGGACGCGAAGTCCTGGTCTCGATTCAGGAAATACACAAACCTGAATTGAACGCTCAGCTGCAGGCAGAAAAAATCGCGGCGCAGTTGGAGAAGCGAATTGCGTTTCGTCGAGCCATGCGAAAAGCCGTTGAAGAGTCGTTGAGATTTGGGGCGCAGGGAATCAAGGTAAAGGTGAGCGGTCGTTTGAACGGCGCCGAAATCGCGCGTAGTGAGTGGCATCTCCAGGGTCAACTGCCTTTGCACACTTTGCGTGCGGATATCGATTACGGTCTGGCTGAAGCTCAGACGACGTTCGGCCAAATCGGCGTGAAGGTTTGGATCTACCGGGGAGAAATTCTTGATCCGAAGGCTGCGATGGCTCGTGGAACAGGTTCCGATCCGATCAACGAGACGCGTACAGGTGAACGAGAGCGCCGCCCCCGGACTCGCCGAGAACGCGAAGCCGCCGGATCTGATGGACGGAGACCGAGGGGAGAGAACGGATAGGAGATTGTCGATTGCCGATTGCCAATTGCCGATTGAAAGACATCATGGAACCAGTCTCAGTAATCGGCAATCGGCAATCGGAAATCGGCAATGAGTGAACGATTATGTTGATGCCGAAAAAAGTTAAGCACCGAAAGCAGATGCGGGGACGCATGACTGGCGTCGCCTCGCGTGGCAGCGAAATCAGTTTCGGTGAGTATGGTCTGAAGAGTCTTGAGCCGGCTTGGATTACGGACCGGCAAATCGAAGCTGCACGTATTGCGATGACCCGGCACATCAAGCGGGGCGGCAAGATTTGGATTCGTATGTTTCCCGACAAGCCCGTCACGAAGAAGCCGGCTGAAACGCGTATGGGCAAGGGTAAGGGCGCGCCCGAGTACTGGGTAGCAGTAGTGAAGCCTGGTCGCATCCTGTACGAGATCGAGGGGGTCGACGAAACAACGGCGCGAGACGCGATGCGGCTTGCAGCCCAAAAGCTTCCGATCAGAACAAAGTTTGTCACGCGCGCTGATCAAGAAGGAGGCGCGATCTAGTAATGAAGAAACGCGAAGAGCTCGATAAATATCGTGAGATGCCAGAAGACGAGTTGCGTGCCGAGGCCGCACGCCTGCGCGAATCGCTTTTCCGGCTAAAGTTTAAATTGGCGCTTGGAGAAGTTGATGCCGTGAAGCGTATCCGGCAAGAGAAAAGATCGCTCGCGCGAATCGAAACGTTGACGCGTCAGCGGTCCACGCAAACCCAAAGTTGAGAACGAACGCAGTCATCTATAACTGCTGAAGAGTAAAAAGAATGGCAGAGAACGAACAGAATATCAGCGCACCCGCGAACGCACCGGCCGTGACTAGTCGCGCGCATCGCTCGCAAAAAGTCGGCACGGTTTCCTCCGACAAAATGCAGAAGACCGTTGTGGTCCAGGTCGACCGACTTGTGCGTCACCCGAAGTATCGTCGTTATGTCCGGCGAACTTCGAGGTTCATGGCGCATGATGAGATGGGCGCAACCGTTGGCGACAAGGTGCGAATCGTAGAAACGCGACCTTTGTCGGCGCGCAAGCGTTGGCGTGTTGTTGAGATAGTGCAGAAAGCAGCGAAATAGTTTGGACGGTCTTTGGACTTTGCTCTTGGGTCTTCGTTTTTGTTTCGTTTCAAAGACCTAAACCCAAAGACCAAAGGCCAGGACCGGAGGTAACGACAGTGATTCAAATGCAAACCTCTTTGGAGGTTGCCGACAATTCAGGAGCTCGTCGCGTCGAGATGATCATGCCGATTGGCGGGTCAACCGGAAAAATCGCCAGCCTGGGCGATCGCATTAAGGTGACTGTAAAAGAAGCTTCGCCGGATGGCACGATCAAGAAGGGCACTGTCCAGGATGCGGTGATTGTAAGAACGCGAAAGGAAGTTCGCCGCGCCGACGGCACCTACGTAAGGTTTGATCAAAATGCTGCTGTGTTGATTAAGGAAGATGGTACGCCTATCGGAACTCGAGTGTTTGGTCCCGTAGCGCGTGAACTGCGCGACAAAAACTTCATGAAGATCGTCTCGCTTGCACCGGAGGTAATTTAAAAGTTATGGCAGGGATTAAGCGCTCGAAAATAAGAAAAAACGATCAGGTGGTTGTGATAGCCGGGCGCGATAAGGGCCGGCGCGGGCGCGTGCTGGAAGTGGCGCCAGCAAAAGGAAAAGTCAAAGTCGAAGGCATTGGCATGATCAAGCGACATCAAAAGGCGAACCCGCAGGCGAATCGCGGCGGCGGTATCGTCGACAAAGAGGCGTTTATTGATCTGTCGAATGTGCAGTTGATTGATCCGCAATCTGGTAAGCCGACGCGCGTTAAATACAGCCGCGAGGCTGACGGTACCAAGACGCGTTTGGCCGCGGCGAGCGGACACTCGCTGGAGAAGTGAATCGCGAACCGTGAATCGCGAATCGTAAATCGGTTCCGTTCACGGCTGTCGATTCGAGACTAGCGATTCACGATTTACGATTCACGATTTTAGAGGATTGAAATGGCTGCAAGGTTAAGAACCCGATATCAGAAGGAAATCGCTCCACAGATTGCGAAAGACTTTGGTATTCGCAATCCAATGGCAGTTCCGCGCGTCGAGAAGATCGTGCTCAATATGGGAATGGGTGAGGCGATCGCGAATTCGAAGATTCTCGACACGGCGGTTGAAGAGTTGCGCGCAATCAGCGGGCAGAAGCCAGTGATCACCAAGGCGAAGAAGTCAATTGCGTCTTTCAAGCTTCGTCAGGGAATGCCTATCGGGGTGATGGTGACGCTGCGCGGCGATCGCATGTACGAGTTTCTTGATCGGCTTGTATCCGTGGCTTTGCCGCGCGTTCGAGATTTCCGGGGTGTTTCTCCGAAAGCCTTTGATGGGCGGGGAAACTACACGATCGGAATTCGTGAGCAGCTCATTTTCCCTGAGATTGATTTCAACAAGGTCGACAAATTACGCGGTATGAATATCTCGATCGTTACTACTGCGCGAAACGATGAGCAGGCCCGAGCGCTTCTGAAGAGTCTGGGGATGCCGTTTAGGGCGTAGCGGATCTGAGATTTGAGATTTGGGATCTGAGATTTGGGATTTGAGATCTCAAAGACCCAAGAACAAAGACCATTAAAACCAAAGGCCAAAAGACCGAAAGACCAATATGGCAAAGAAATCACTGATAGCAAAAGCCGAGCGACGCCCAAAATTTAGCGTGCGCGCCTACACGCGTTGCAAGCGTTGCGGTAGACCGCGCGCCTACTTGCGCAGATTTAATCTGTGTCGCATCTGCTTTAGAGAATTAGCGCTGCAGGGACAGATACCTGGAGTAGTTAAGTCGAGCTGGTAAAGACATTTCCGACTGCCAATTGCCAATTGCCGATTTCGTAAACATTCGGCGACCGGCAATCGGAAAGCGGCAATCACTGGAGTATTTTAAATGACTGATCCTATCGCCGATATGTTAACGCGAATTCGCAACGCTATTACCGCGAAGCATTCGCGCGTAGATATTCCGGCCTCCAAGCTGAAACTCGAGATTGCCCGCATCCTGAAGGAAGAGGGCTACATCAATAACTTCGTGATCAAGGGCGAGGGCCTGAAGCGCACGATTCGCATCTTCCTTCGCTACGATTCGCGGGGAACCTCCTCAATTACGCATCTGCAACGGGTTTCGACTCCCGGACGACGCGTGTATGTTGGTTCAAGCGAGATTCCGAAAGTGCTGGGTGGATATGGAATCAATATCGTTTCAACCTCGAAAGGGTTGATGAGCGGAAAGACCGCCCGGCGTGAGAATGTCGGCGGTGAACTGTTGGCGCAAATTTATTAATTGCCGATTGTTGATTGCCGATTGCCGATTGGCGGTCAACCATAAAAACTAGTCCTGGCTGAGAGGGACAATCGGCAATCGGCAATCAACAAACTGGAAATAAATCATGTCGCGTATTGGAAAAAAAGCGATCACGTTGCCGAAGGGCGTTAGCGTTACCGTGAAGGACCAGGAACTGGAGGTCAAAGGTCCAAAGGGAACTTTGAATACTCCCATTCCAGACGGTATCACTTTCAAGGTTGACGGTGATGAACTTCGCGCTGAAAGAACTTCAGACGATCACGCGGCGCTGCACGGACTCGCGCGCGCCCTCGCAAACAATGCGATCATCGGCGTGACCGAGGGTTTTAGCAGGCAGATGGACGTTGTTGGTGTGGGTTATAAAGCCGACGTGCAGGGAAAGAAGATTGTCTTCTCCCTTGGCTACTCTCATCCAATTGAGTTCCCGCTGCCGGCAGAAGTTGAGGCGAAGGCTGAGCGTCTGACGACGAAGGGAAGTATCCAGCAATATCAAACGACGCTAACTCTAACCAGCATCGATAAGCAAAAGCTCGGTCAGGTTGCGGCTGAGATGCACAAGCTCCGAAAGCCCGACGCTTACAAGGGCAAAGGGGTGCGCTACGCTGATGTGCCGATTAAATTGAAGCCTGGCAAGACCGGGAAGTAGAACATGGCCGATGGTTGATTGACGATTGCCGATTTATCAGAATCAACAATCCGTAAATCGACAATCAAAAATAAAAAGAGATGGCAAACACGAATAGAGCAGAAATCAGGACGGCGATTCACGAACGGATCCGTCGCAAAGTCAGAGGTAATAGTGACCGTCCTCGACTAACAATCTACCGGAGTCTTAATCATATATACGCTCAGGTGATCGACGATCGAAATGGGCAGACACTTGTGTCGGCCTCTACCACCGAAAAGGATCTGCGTGGCAACACCGGTGGAAACGTTGAAGCTGCGCGGCGGGTAGGAACCACGATCGCGGAACGAGCGCTTTCGAAAGGAATCGCCCAAGTTGTGTTCGATCGCGGCGGCTATCTCTATCACGGCAGGGTTCGCGCCTTGACTGAAGCCGCTCGCGCCGCAGGACTTAATAAGGGTGAAGCTGCGGCTGAACCCGAGACAGCTGAGCAGCCCGCTGCTGAAGCAGAAGCAAAGCCGCAAAAGAAGAAGGCTCCGAAGAAAAGTAAAGAATAGTTATGAGACAACCTAAACAGCGTATTCCCGCACAGGGATTGGATCTCAAGGATCAGGTAATCTCGATCAACCGCGTCACCAAAGTTGTTAAGGGTGGTAAAAACCTCTCGTTTGCAGCTCTTGTCGTCGTGGGCGACGAGGGCGGTCACGTAGGTTTTGGGACCGGCAAAGCGCGGGAAGTGCCGCTGGCGATCAAGAAAGGTATTGAGTCGGCGAAGAAGAACCTGATTCGAGTTCCGCTCATAAACAACACGTTGCCGCACCAATTGATCGGTGAATACGGCGCTGGTCGAGTGTTGGTGAAACCGGCATCCGAAGGTACGGGAGTAATTGCCGGCGGTGCCGTCAGAGCGGTCATGCAGGCGGTCGGCGTGCGCGACGTTCGCACCAAGGTGCTAGGCTCAACCAATCCACACAATGTTGTGCGCGCGACATTCGATGCTCTCCTGCGAATGAAGGATCCGATGGAGCTGGCGCGTTTGCGTGGCAAGCAAGTTGAAGAGATGTAATCACGTCTCGAACGAGGTGTTATGGCGGAAAAGCGAAGCAGAAAAAAACAGGAAACTCAGCCGTCGATTCGCATTCAGTATTATCGAAGCTTTATTGCGGCGCCGAAGAAGCACAAAGAGGTCGTGCGCAGCCTCGGTCTGACGAAGCTTAATCAGGTTGTTGAGCGGCCAGATAACGATTCGATGCGCGGGGCAGTGCGGAAAGTTCCGCATCTGCTGCGAATAGTTGATTAATACAGGTAAACTGACGGAGTGAATGATGGCTATCAGTCTCAACAGTCTTCGGCCGGCTAAGGGCGCGACGCACAAAAAGAAGAGAGTTGGCCGTGGACCAGGCTCGGGCTTGGGCAAAACTGCTGCGCGCGGAGAGAAGGGACAGAAATCGCGTTCCGGTTACTCGCGCAAGATCGGATTCGAAGGCGGTCAGATGCCGCTGCACCGGCGTTTGCCAAAACGCGGATTCACGAACATATTCAAGAAGCAGTGGGTCGAGATCAGTCTGGCGGCACTGGACCGTCACTTTGCCGCCGATGATGAGATCAATCCGGATGTGCTACATACGCGCGGCCTGATCAAAAAGGCGAAGCACGATGTTGTGGTGCTCGGAACCGGCGAGATTTCAAAGCCACTGAAGGTTTCAGCGCATCGTTTTACAAAGAGTGCTAAAGAGAAGATTGAGAAAGCTGGGGGCGCTGCCGTCCAGATTGGCGGCTAACCTGCGCTAGCAAAGGTCTTTATGGAAAAGTTTTTCGCCGCTGTTCGCAATATGTTCAATGTGCCGGATTTGCGCCGGCGCATTTTCTTTACGCTCGGATTGCTCGCAGTTTACCGTCTGGGGGCGCACGTGACCGCGCCAGGTATCAACGCCCAGAGGCTTGAACAAGTGTGGCGAGATGTCGCCGGCACCTTGCTTGGCGTGCTTGATCTATTTTCCGGTGGAAACTTTCGTACGATTTCAATCTTCGCTCTTGGCGTGACGCCGTATATCACCGCGTCGATCATCTTGCAGCTAATGACCGTTGTCTCGCCGCAACTAAAGAAGTTGCAGGAAGAGGGCGAGATGGGCCGGCAGAAGATCAATCAATGGACCCGCTATCTAACCGTCGGCCTGGCAGGTATTCAAACCTCGTTCGTCGCGCATTGGTTACAAGTTAACGGCGTTGGAGATCCCGGGTGGGGGTTCCTGCTGACGACGGTTCTAACCCTTACAACCGGAACCATATTCGTGATGTGGTTGGGTGAACAGATTACTGAGAGGGGCGTCGGCAACGGCATCTCGCTTTTGATTTTTGCCGGTATCGTGATCGGATTGCCCCGCGGCGTTACGGAAGTTTGGAAAAACGTTCAGGGTGGCGACACGATGGTGATCATCGGTGTAATAGCGATGGTCCTTGCTTTGATTGCAATCATCGCGTTCATCGTTTTCGTCGAAGCGGCCCGAAGAAAGATTCCGGTTAGTTACGCCAAGCGTCACGTCGGACGGCAGATGGTTGGTGGTCAGCAAACCACCATGCCTTTGAAGATAAACATGGGCGGTGTGATTCCAGTGATCTTTGCTTCATCTGTTCTGTCGATGCCGCAAAGTTTGTTTGCTGCGTTCCCACCCGCACAAGGTGACCAGTCGTCATGGTGGGCGAAAATCTACCTGTTCTTTCAAACGTTCCACGCGAGTGATCCTTATTACGAATTGATCTTTCTTTCGTTGATCATCTTCTTCACGTTCTTCTACGTGTCGATTGTATTTAACGTCGAAGAAGTAGCGGACAACTTACGAAAGCACGGTGGGTTTATGCCGGGCATTCGACCTGGCAGAGCAACTGCTGAGTATCTGAACCTGATCCTAACGAGACTTACAACGGTCGGGGCTGTCTATCTGGCGCTGGTGGCATTTGTACCGCAGTTTATGTTGAGCGGATTTAAGGTCGGGCGGCTTCCGTTCATTGGCAGCTGGCTCGACTCGTTTGTCAGCACGACTCCGGGACTGTCGTGGATACCGACGGGCATGGGTTACAACTTTTATTTCGGCGGAACGTCACTACTCATTCTCGTGGGTGTGGCTATGGACACCGTGGCGCAGATCGAAGCGCAGTTGGTCATGCGCAATTACGAAGGTTTTCTCGGCGGTGGCGGCAGATTGCGCGGTCGCAGGGCGTAATGGATTTTGAGATCTCCAATCTCAGATCTCAAATCTGCAGATCTAAGATCTCAGATGGCAGATCCCAGACCTCAAAAAGGCGGTCTCAGACAAGTCGAGTATGCCTAAGATCATTGTGCTGATGGGAGCGCCTGGTGCTGGCAAAGGCACGCAGGCGCGTTTGCTTCAGGAGCATCTGGGCCTGCCGCAGATTTCCACCGGCGACATATTTCGCTCTTTGAAGAATGCTGAAACGCCGCTTGCCCGCGAAGTGCGCGACATCATGAACGCGGGCCAGTTAGTGCCCGATGAATTGACGACGCGAGTAGTGCGCGAGCGGACGTCGCAACGCGATACGCGCGACGGTTATATTCTGGATGGTTATCCACGCACTCCTGCACAGGCAGAGGCGCTGAAAGATCTGGCGAGGGAGCAGGGACATCAAATTGTCGCGATCATGATCGATGTTCCTTATGAGCAGCTTGAAAAACGAATGACCGGACGGCGAAACTGTCCTGTTGGGGGTGAGATCTTCAATATCTATTTCAATCCGCCACAGCGCGACAACGTTTGCGATGCTCATCCCGACACGCCACTTGTACTGAGGGCAGACGACAACCCGGAAACAGTAAGGGCCCGGCTGGCGACTTTCGACGAGCAGACGAGACCATTGCTGGATTATTATCGGAGGGCGGGAATCCTGCAGGCCGTCGATGGAACCCGGATTCCCGACGCTATTTACCTGGATATTGAAAACCTCGTAAGAAACGAACCTGTTGCTTCTGGTGGGCAGGCATGATTATAGGTAAGTCGAAACGCGAAATTGAGAAGATGCGCGCTGCTGGACAGCTAGTCGGGCAAGTACTCGCTGAGCTGCGCGAGATGGTGGAACCGGGCATCACGACGATCGATCTCGATCGCGTGGCCGAAAAGATGATCCGTGATGGTGGAGCGCTCCCGACGTTCAAGGGGTATAACGGCTTTCCCTATTCAATCTGTGCTTCAGTGAATGAGCAGGTAGTTCACGGGTTTCCTTCAGACTACAAGCTGAAGGACGGCGATATCTTTTCGATTGATTGCGGGGCGACCCTCGAAGGGTTCGTGGGAGACACCGCCACAACGGTTCCAGTAGGAAGACCTCACGACGACGTTCTCAAGCTGATTCGCGTTGCTGAGGAGTCTCTCGAACTGGCGATAGAACAGTGCCGGCCGGGGAAGCACCTGGGTGATATCGGTTGGGCCGTGCAGCAACATGCTGAAGCACATGGATACTCTGTTGTTCGTGACTACGTCGGTCACGGAATTGGCCGGCGGATGCACGAGGATCCACAAATCCCGAACTATGGGAAGCCCGGGCTAGGGCCGAAGATCAAGGCCGGCTACGTTTTTGCGGTTGAGCCGATGCTGAACAAGGGAAGTCATCATACGAAGGTTTTATCTGATGGCTGGACGGTGGTGACACTGGATGGGCAACCATCGGCTCACGTCGAACACACGATTGCTATTACTGAGGATGGCCCGGAAGTTCTCACTCGCGTGCCCATTCCGGCAGTTGCGGCACGATAACTAAAAACCTGTAACTAATAGGGGCAGCGCGGCTTGGCAATGGCGGATCCGCGTGCTATTATCC
Organism: Pyrinomonadaceae bacterium; assembly: GCA_035457565.1. Taxonomy (GTDB): domain Bacteria; phylum Acidobacteriota; class Blastocatellia; order Pyrinomonadales; family Pyrinomonadaceae; genus PSRF01. Next base: position 14,064 of record DATIBJ010000180.1, read on the forward strand.
GCAGTTTGTCGGTCGGGCGAAAACTTTAATCTGAGAGGATATGGCGAAGGAAGAAGCGATAGAAGTGATGGCAAAGGTGCTGGAAACTTTGCCAAACGCTATGTTTCGGGTTGAGTTAGAAGACAGCCAGCACCAGGTGCTTGCGCACATTTCGGGAAAGATGCGCAAGCATTTTATTCGCATTCTTCCAGGTGACCGGGTTTTGGTGGAGCTGTCGCCCTACGACTTAAATCGGGGGCGTATTACATACCGCTATAAATAGAGAGTTTGAGGTTTCGAGATGAAGGTCCGTGCGTCAGTTAAAAAGATGTGCGACAAGTGCAAGATCATCCATCGCAAAGGTGTGGTCCGGGTGATTTGCGTCAATCCCAAACATAAACAGAGACAAGGATAAGCGAGAAATAAGATGGCACGTGTAGCAGGCGTAGATCTCCCACCCAACAAGCGAGCACAGGTTGGTCTCACCTACATTTATGGAATTGGCCGTTCGCGTTCAACTTCCGTTCTGAAAGAAGCAGAAGTGAATCTCGATACTCGTGTCAGAGATCTAAGCGAAGACGAGTTGGGCAGGATTCGTGCAATCCTGGAAGCGCAAGGTGAGATTGAAGGTGACTTGCGAAAGCGTGTCCAAATGGACATCAAGCGTTTGATGGATATCGGCTGTTATCGCGGTTTGCGTCATCGCCGATCGTTACCTGTTAGAGGGCAGCGGACACACACGAACGCGCGCACGCGCAAAGGACCGAGACGAGCGACGATCGCTAAGAAGAAGGCACCGGGCAAGAAGTAAATCGTAAATCGTGAATCGATTCGCGACTCACGATAGCGACTCACTATTAACTATTCACGATTAACGATTAACGATATGGCAAAAGCTGGCGGAAAGAAAAAAGTCTTCAGAAAGAAAGAGAAGAAGAATGTGCCGAACGGGATCGTCCACATCGCAGCATCGTTCAATAACACGATGATCTCGATCACGGATCTCGAAGGAAACCTAATCGCGCAGTCGTCGGCAGGCGCGCGTGGCTTCCGTGGATCTCGTAAGGGCACTCCTTTCGCGGCCCAGCAGGCAGCGTACGAAGCGGCAAAGAAAGCGCATGAAGCAGGAATGCATCAGTGCGAAGTGAGAGTAAAAGGACCGGGAGGTGGTCGCGAATCCGCGATTCGCGCAATCGCTAACGCCGGCATCCGTGTAACGACTATTCGCGACACGACTCCGATTCCGCACAACGGTTGCCGCCCACCCAAGCGTCGACGAGTGTAAAAGAACATTGCCGATTGCCAATTGCCGATTTTTGATTTTGAACAATCGGCAATCCGCAATCGGCAATCAAAAATGGTTTAACCCAAAGGATGAAGGGCAGCGTTGCGGCGTCGCCTGTAAACTTTTCCGTCTAGATTTAGACTGGAGGCAAATAGATTGGCTAGGTATAGAGATGCAGTGTGTCGTTTATGTCGCCGGGAGGGCGCGAAGCTCTTCCTGAAAGGCGACCGGTGTTATAAACCCGCCTGTCCGATTGAGAAGCGCGGTACACAACCGCCGGGTCAACACGGCAATTCATTGCGGCGAGGCAAGGCGCTCGTCGGCTATGGTCAGCAGTTGCGCGAGAAGCAGAAGGTCAAGCGCATCTACTTTATCCTCGAAGGACAATTTCGCAATTACTTCGAACGTGCTGCGCGCATGAAGGGCATCACGGGTGAGAATCTGTTGTTCCTGCTCGAGCGTCGCCTGGATAACGCTGTCTACCGTGCTGGTTTTTCTACTTCAAGACGGCAGGCACGCCAACTCGTTAATCACGGACACATTCAAGTTAACGATCGCAAAGTTGATATTCCTTCCTATCAGGTGAAACCCGGCGACACGATTAGCGTGAAGGAGCCAAGCCGGAAGAACCTTCATATCGAAGGAGCATGGCAGACCGCCTCTGGCAGGGGCCGTCCATCGTGGATCACTGCTGATGGTGGAGACATGTCGGCAAAAATCATTAGCTTGCCGGTGCGCGAAGATATCGATCGTTTGATCAACGAGCAACTGATCGTCGAACTGTACAGCAAGTAATCTAACTATCGGCGACCGGCCCATTATCTGGGGCCGGTCCACCGCATTATTTATTAGGGACCTGAACGCTATGGCAATGGATCAAAACAACCTTTGGACCGGATTTCAGATGCCGCGCCGCTTGGCGGCTGACACGGAAACGCTTACGGAACGCTACGGCCGATTCTCAGCGCAACCGTTTGAAAGGGGTTTTGGAACGACAGTCGGCAACTCACTCCGTCGCGCTCTGCTTTCATCGATTGAAGGCGCGGCAATTACGGCCGTCAAAATCGAAGGTGTCGAGCATGAGTTTTCATCGATTAAGGGAGTCGTAGAAGACGCCACCGACGTCATTCTGAATCTCAAGCAGGTGCCCTTTAAGTTGCACACTGGCGAACCTAAGACTTTACGAATTTCCAAAGAGGGTGCCGGCGAGGTAACAGCAGCTGATATCGAAGCTGATGCCGACGTCGAGATTCTGGATCCAACGGTCCATATCGCCACCGTAAGTGATGGCGGATCGTTGAGAGTGGAAATGAGGTTGAAACGAGGACGTGGTTACGTTTCGGCCGATCGCAACTTCGATGAGGACTTGTCATTGGGATACATCCCGATCGATTCCGTCCACACTCCAGTTAAGAAAGTTAATTACCACGTCGAGGCAGCGCGCTTGGGCCAGAATACCGAGTTCGATAAATTGACGATCGAAGTGTGGACTGACGGCTCGGTAAAGCCGGAAGACTCGATCGGTCTCGCAGCGAAGTTGATCAAGGACCATATGTCGATCTTCATCAACTTCGAAGAGGACACCGACGATTTCGCTTACGCCAAGATGGAGCGACCTCCGCTCCCGCGCAACGATCAGCTCGATCGCTCAGTCGATGAACTTGAGCTGTCTGTGCGTTCTTATAACTGTCTGAAGAATGCGGACATCAGAACCATTCGCGATCTCGTGCAACGAACCGAGCGGGAGATGTTGGCGACGAAGAATTTTGGCAAGAAGTCGCTGAATGAGATTAAGGAAATTCTAAACGGCATGGGCCTGGATTTCGGCATGGAGTTTGACGAACAAGGCAATCCAATACCTGGAACCGGCGGCCGCGACGGTGCTGATCTCTCAGACTTCGACGGGGAAGAGGAACAGTAGTCACGAGCCATGCGACATCTAAAGGCACATCGTAAACTTGGTCGCACCAGCGAACATCGCACCTCGATGCTTCGAAACCTGGCGACATCTTTGATTAACTCACGCGAAGAGCGGATCACCACAACTTTACCGAAAGCAAAAGAGCTGCGTCCGTTTATCGAACGCGCAATCACTCTTTCGCGTCGCGCCCGTGCGTTAACCGATGAAGGTTCTGACCTGCGCGCGTTGCATCTTCGCCGACAAGCGGCCGGCTTTTTCCACGCCGGCAATGTCGGGCTCACCGCATCGACGGGCAGGCGAGGTCAGGCGCGTCCTGAGCGGACCGCGGGTGTTGCCGCACTCAAACGATTGTTTGGCGAGCTGGGTGAGCGCTACCAGGATCGTCCGGGCGGTTATACGCGCATCCTGAAGCTCGGTCATCGTGATGGTGATCGCGCTGAGCTGGCGATTATCGAGTTGGTCGATAATCCTCGTGAACGCGAAGCGCTCGAGGCGGAGAAGAAACGCAAAGCTGCCGCTACGAAGAAGAAGAAAACAGATTCGAAGAAGGCGTCGAGTAAAGCCAAAGCAAGCGAGGCCGAAGATTCTACAGACGCAGACGCCGCGGACAAAGCAGGGGAATCTGAGGAGTAGTTCCTTAGCATTTGCGAGTGGAGACCGCACCCTCGGTAACGAACAGCCCCAACTGATTTTCGGCAAGTCGACCGAGTCTTTTGGGGCTAATCACTTTGTTGCTGCACTGCACTGGTGAGCAGATTCAATGGCGAGAAAAGAAGGCGATCTGAACCCTAATCGACGTAGCAAAGCCCGCGCCGAATCGTCTGAAAGACCCGGTGCGTCTGTGAATATGGACGAACTCCGCGAGTTGATAGCTTTGCTCAGAGAGAACGGGTTAGCGGAGTTCGAACTCGAGCGAGCAGACTTTCGTGTCAGGCTCCGACGTGAATCCAGTCAGCCTTCGTCGAACTACATTGCTGATGCGGCCGCCATCGTTCCCTCTCCGCCGCCCGCTGAAGCTCCAGCAACGCCGAAGGCTGCATCGCCGACAGCTCATCATCCTGGAGCGCAGGCGGAAACAGCTGCGTCTGAAGATTCCGACCTACACCTTATCTCTTCTCCAATAGTCGGGACGTTTTATCGTTCACCGTCTCCGACTGCGGATCCGTTTGTGAAGATTGGCAGCAATGTGGAAGCCGAGACGGTAGTCTGCATCATCGAAGCAATGAAGCTTATGAATGAGATTCAGGCCGAAGCCGCAGGTGAAGTCGTTAAGATTTACGTTGAGAACGGTCAGCCGGTGGAATATGGGCAGCCGTTGTTCGGAATAAGAAGCTAAGCGCTACGTCCAACGTCCGCAGTCCGTCTTTGATTAACTGTGGTCCTCGTTGGACGTTAGCTTTTGGCGGGTATCGAGGGTATGGCATTCAATCCGCGAAAGTTTAAGAAGATCCTGATCGCGAATCGCGGTGAGATCGCTTGCCGCATCATCTGGACGTGCAAGGAAATGGGAATCAAAACGGTTGCTGTCCACAGCGACGTAGATCGGGATTCTCTCCACGTCCGTTTTGCAGATGAGGCCGCTTGCATTGGACCAGCACCCTCCGCGCAGAGTTACCTAAACATTCCAGCGATTATCAGCGCGGCCGAAATCTTTAACGTCGACGCGATTCATCCCGGTTACGGCTTCCTCGCTGAGTCACCACAATTCGCAGAAATCTGCGAAGCCTGCAACATCAAGTTCATCGGTCCGCGTGCCAGTGTCATTCGGCTGATGGGCGACAAGATCGAAGCGAGACGGGCGATGAAAGAAGCCGGACTGCAGGTGCTTCCCGGAAGTTCGGCCGCGATCTCTTCTGAAGAAGAAGGTCTCAAGCTGGCTCGTGAGATAGGTTATCCGGTTATCGTGAAAGCATCGGCTGGCGGCGGCGGGCGCGGCATGCGGATCGTTCGCAACGAGCAGGAACTGGGCCAGGCCCTGGAGACCGCCTCTACTGAGGCTGCAGCGGCGTTCAAAGACGGCAGTGTGTACATCGAGCGTTACGTCGAACAACCTCGCCACATTGAGATTCAAGTGTTGGCCGACGAGTATGGAGAGTGCATTCACCTGGGCGAACGTGAGTGCTCGATTCAGCGGCGCCATCAGAAGCTGATGGAAGAGGCGCCTTCGCCGGTGTTGACGAAAGAAATGCGTCAACGGATGGGCGACGCTGCTGTTGCTGCTTGCAAGAAACTGGGATACTCGAGTTCCGGCACAGTGGAGTTCCTGCTCGACGCTAACGGCGAGTTTTACTTCATGGAGATGAACACTCGCATTCAAGTCGAGCATCCCGTAACAGAAATGGTCACGCTCGCTGACATCGTGCGCAATCAGATCCGTATCGCTGAAGGCGAGCATCTCGGTTACACGCAAGACGATCTGCTCATCGTGGGTCATGCTATCGAATGCCGGATCAACGCGGAAAACCCGGAAACGTTCGCGCCGTCGCCTGGAGTTATCACCGCTTTCAACTTGCCTGGAGGCCCCGGAGTCAGGGTCGATACGTTTGTCTACTCCGGTTATCGCGTATCACCCTTCTATGATTCGTTGATCGCAAAAGTGATTGTTCACGCGCGCACACGCGAACTCGCGATTGCCAGAATGAAGCGGGCGCTTGAGGCCATGGTGATCGAAGGCATAAAGACGACGATCCCGCTCCACCTCAAGATTATGGATGACCCACGGTTTCGCGCCGGCGATATTTCGACGAATTTCATGGAGTATTTCCTCGGGCGTAACGGCCGCAAGGGCGCTGTCGAGGACATGACCGGCGCCAGTGCTCAGGCGTGACTACAACACGGCTTCGGACGGTTGCCGTTTGTGGCCATGTTACCTATAATGTTCGACTTTTCTGTGGGTATTTGCCCCGTCTGAGAGGTACGAGAATATGTCACACGCAATTATTAAGTCGGGCGGCAAGCAGTTTGTAGTCGAAGAGGGCCAGACCGTCCGAGTCCCTTCGCTGACTGCTGAAGCCGGAAGCTCGATTGAACTCGATGCGTTGTTTAATTCTAATGGCGACGGTAAGTCGTCCGGGAAGATTTCAGCGACTGTTGTTGACCACGGCCGCGATCAAAAGGTCGTAGTGTTTAAGAAGAAACGTCGCAAACAATACAAGCGTACGCGCGGGCATCGACAGGGATTTACGACATTGAGAATTGACTCTATCGGAAAATGAAGTTTAGTGCTTGGTGCTTAGTACCTTGCGTTTAGTGCTTGATCTCTTCGATTAACGAACAAAAAACCAAGGACAAAGAACAGAGTACAAATTCGGAGAAGTTATGGCCCATAAAAAAGGTGTTGGTTCATCGAGAAATGGACGCGATTCCCAGGCCCAGCGGTTGGGACTGAAGAAGTTTGGCGGCGAAAAAGTGCTGGGCGGCAACATCATTGCCCGTCAGCGCGGAACGAAATGGAAGCCGGGGAATAATGTCGGTCGTGGTAAAGACGACACACTCTTCGCTTTGATCGATGGCGTTGTGAAATTTGAAGATAAAGGGCGCGCTGGCAAGTTCGTTAGCGTTTATCCATTGGAGCAATCTGCTGCTTAGAGACTTAAGCCCCGTTTTTGCGACGCCTGAGCCAGAATGAGACTGTGCTCTGGGCGTCGTTTTCAATTTAGATGTTCATCGACCGCGCGAAGATTTACGTTCAGGGAGGCGACGGTGGTAACGGTGTCACCGCTTTTCGACGTGAGAAGTTTGTTCCGCGCGGTGGCCCTTCGGGCGGTGATGGCGGTCGCGGCGGCAATGTATATCTAGTAGCGGACGACTCACTGAATACGTTGCTGCACCTGCGCTACAACCCGCGTCACATTGCGGAGCGTGGCGCGCATGGTGAAGGCGCGAATCGATCAGGTCGAACCGGAGTGGATCTCGAAATCAGAGTTCCACTCGGCACCCAGGTTGTCGACGCAGAGACGGGAGAGCTGCTTTACGACCTGGACCATGACGGTCTCCGCTGGTTGGCAGCTCGCGGTGGTCGCGGAGGATTTGGAAACGCCCACTTCGCTACTTCCACTAATCGCGCGCCGCGTTATCACCAAGCCGGCACGAGTGGCGAAGCGAGAGAGTTACAGCTGGAATTAAAGCTGCTCGCGGATGTTGGATTAGTGGGATTTCCGAACGCCGGCAAATCGACGTTCATCTCGACGGTTTCCGCCGCGCGTCCGAAGATTGCTGACTATCCGTTTACGACGTTGGAGCCGCATCTCGGTGTTGTGGATCTCGGCGACTTTCGAACTCTCGTAATTGCGGATATCCCCGGACTGATTGAGGGGGCGCACGCAGGAGCAGGATTGGGCGACAGATTTCTGCGGCACATCGAACGAACGAAACTCCTGTTGCATATGGTTGATGTTTCATCCCTTTCCGGGAGAGATACAGTAAGCGATTACGAAACGGTTAACAGGGAGCTGGCTTCTTACAATCCGGATCTCGCGGCACGACCGCAGATTGTTGTAGCGACAAAGATTGACGCGCTCGATGATCCAGAGCGGCTCGAATCGTTGCGTCGGCGAGCTGAAGTTGATGGAAAGCCGTTCTTTGCAATCTCCTCGGCGACGAATCGAGGTGTGAATGAGTTAGTAAACGCGCTAGCCGTGCGCCTGGAAGAGTTGCAAGCAACAGATACCAGGAACGACACGGTGGAACTGTCGTTGTAGACATGTGTGCCAGGAACAGGATTGCTCTTTACGGCGGAACCTTTGATCCAGTTCATCTAGGGCATCTGGCTATCGCCCGAAAAGTTTGCGAGTTGTTTGAAATCGATCAGGTGCTGTTTGTGCCCGCGCAGGTTGCGCCGCACAAAGTTGGTCACGACGTAACGCCGGCGATACATCGATACGCGATGCTGTCCTTAGCTACCCAGCATGACGAGAGGTTGCTGGTATCGACGTTTGAACTCGACTCGCCAAAATCTGCATATACAGTTGATACGTTAGACCACTTTAAGAAAGCTCTGCCAGACAACGATTTGTTTTTCATCATGGGTGCCGACTCATGGACAGAGATTTCAACCTGGCGAGACTGGCGACGTCTTCTAACCACGGCCAACCACATCGTGGTAACCAGGCCTGGTTACAACATCAGTGCTCCGCATGAGGAATTGCGTGATCGATTGATTGACCTTCGTTCCAGCGGAAAGGAGCAGGAGCAGCAGGCCGGAACTGGAAGAAACGAACAACTGGAGGGTGGATCCGGAAAGATCTTTCTTACCGATGCCGTGATGAAAGATATTTCCGCAACTGAAGTTAGGCGTGTGGCCGGTGAAGGCAGATACGAAGAACTGGCGAAGCTTGTACCCGAGCCCGTAGCTGAATACATAGCGAAGTATGGAATCTACAGAAAGTCGAATGAAGCAAAACTCAACAGTTAAAGAGAAGTCTTTGAATCCGCAGACCCCCGCGCGTTCATCTCACCAACCAGTCGTCAGCCACGACAAGCTCGATGAGAGGATTGTCGCTGCCGTTCAGGCGGCGGCGGAGAAGAAGGCGATCGACATAGTTGTTTTGGATCTTCGTGAGATTGCCAGCTTTACGGACTACTTCGTGATCACGAGTGGAACGAACGAACGACAGGTGCAAGCGATTTCGGATGAGGTTTATGAGACTTTGAAGAAGGCGGGTACTACCGCGGCGCGCGTGGAAGGATATAAGACCGCGGAATGGATACTGCTCGACTACGGTGATTTCATCGTTCATGTGTTCGAACAGAAGTCGCGTAGTTTTTACGATCTGGAGCGGCTGTGGCGCGAGTCAACGCGCGTGGCTTTGCCGGTTGAAGTAACCGGCGAAGCCCCTGGTTCTTTGAGAAGAGAATCGTGATCGAGATATTTGCGGACTCGAAAAAAATGCTCGAGGCAGTCAGCCTCGCTGAACGAGTTGCCGCTACCGATACAAATGTTCTGATCACTGGCGAATCCGGCAGTGGTAAAGATGCACTGGCGTCTTTCATTCATGCGAAGTCGTCCCGAGCAAATGAACCGTTGGTGAAGATCGATTGCGCCACCTTGCCGGGTGACCTACTCGAAGCGGAACTCTTTGGATACGAGCGTGGCGCATTCACGGGCGCTGGAGAGGCAAAGCCAGGACGTTTTGAATTGGCCCAGAAAGGGACAGCGGTGCTCGACGAGATCGCGCATCTTTCAATTGAAGCTCAGGCAAAATTGCTGCGCGTGATTGACTCGCACGAATTCGAACGGCTTGGCGGGCGTAATACAGTCAAACTGGATGCTCGCTTGATTGCGCTGACCAACGTCGATCTAAACGAGGCGGTCAGACGCGGCCGATTCAGAGAAGACTTGTTCTATCGTTTGAATGTGCTTCACATCGAAGTGCCACCGCTAAGAGAACGCGGTGCAGATCTTTCAAAACTAGTCGATCATTTTGTGAAGTTGTATGCGAACAAGCATGGTCGACAAGTTCAAAGAGTGTCGCCAGCGGCTCTGAAGCTGTTGCAGGTGTATGAATTTCCGGGTAACGCCCGAGAACTTGCCAACATCATTGAGCGTGCGGTCATCGTGGCCCGTGGTCCACAACTGGAAGTGAGTGATCTTCCGACGAGTGTTAACGACGCAGTTAAAGCACGAAGGGAACGCGAAGCGCCGTTGACGCTTGCTCAGCTGGAGGCCGTCTACATCGCTGAGATGCTTGAGGCGACGAAGGGCAACAAGACGGAATGTGCGCGTCTGCTCGGCATAAGCCGGAAGAATCTTTACGAGAAGATCGCACGTTACGGTCTGGGCGAGAGTGGCGAGGGCGCAGCTGACGGCCGTTGAGAGTTGAAGAAATGCGTTTGCGAGTAATCTGGCCAGGAAAAACGAAGGACGCCAGATTAAAAGCACTTATCGATGATTACTCGGATCGCTTGTCCCATTTCGTACGGTGCGAAATCGTCGAATTGCGAGAAGGAAGTCGCAACGACCCGGCGGGCATCGATAAAGAAAGCGCTCGCATCTCAGACGCGCTTCGTCCTGGCGCCGTAAAGGTGGTGTTAGATCCGGCAGGGGTTGAATGGACGTCCCACGAACTGGCTAACCAGGTTCGGCAGTGGGAAGGCGACGGGATCAAGGAGGTTGCATTCATTGTCGGCGGACCGAGAGGATTATCCGAAGAGCTTAGCTCGCGTGCAGACAAACGTTGGTCGCTTTCAAGATTGACGTTTACGCACGAAATGGCCCGCGTGCTGTTATTCGAGCAGTTATACCGTGCTTACACGATTGTTCATAATCTGCCGTACCAGAAGTAACGACTTCAATTCATTCAAGTAGGGTGTGGAGGACTAAAACTAATAATGGATAAGAGGCGAACGAAAGTATTTCGAGACAAGTTGTTGGATCGGCGCGAAGGACTCGTCGGCCAGGTTCAGGCCGCGGAGCTGTATAGTCGCGAACGCGATGCGGAAGCGACCCAGGATCCCGCGGACATGGCTGCCAATGCGTACACCAAAGAGCTTCTGGTCTCCATGTCCGACAACGATCGACAGTTGCTGAACCTCATCGACGAAGCCCTCGAACGCATTGAGACTTCCGGTTATGGCAAGTGCGTTCATTGTGGTGAAGCTTTGCCGGAGAAGAGGCTGGAAGCGGTGCCGTGGGCACGTCACTGTGTTCGTTGCCAGGATCTACAGGAACGCGGCCTTCTGGAAGACGACGAAGACTAGGAGCGCGCGGCGTTTCCGTGTCACAATCACGGCCTTCTCAAACTTCGTTTGGGAAGGCCGTTCGGCTTTATTGAGTGCGTTATGGACCTCACCATCAACGTCAACAAACTTTACGATGCATTTCTCACCCTCCTTTATCCACAGTCTTGTGTTATTTGCGAGCGAAGCGTTGAAAGACGTGCGCTTGGAGTTGCATGTGAGGAGTGTTGGCGCTCTACCGTTATTTTCACGGGCGATGAAATGCTTTGTTGGAAGTGTGGGGCACCGTTTGTAGGTAGCGTTGACAAGTCTAAACGTCGAGAAGTGCGTTGTCATCGCTGCGATGGTTATGCTTTCAGCGTGGTGCGCGCCTGTGGGTTATACGAGAACGCGCTGCGGGAGACTATTCTCAATCTGAAACGACAGCCGCACATTCCCCAAACCGCTGCGCGTTTGTTGCTTAACACCGCCTTGCGCGAGCCGCTCAACGAATCCACATCTATAGTGCCAGTGCCGTTACACCCGAAGCGACTGCAGATGCGCGGCTTCAATCAGGCGTCGGTCATTGCTCGCACTCTGTCGTCATCGCTCAGGCTTCCGATCAACGAAGTTAGTTTGATTCGAACGAGTCATACTGAAAAGTATCGAGCCGGGCTTGATGCGAAGGGGCGGAGTGACAGCGTGGCGCGAGCTTTTGAAGTCGTCCATCCTCGCCTGGTGGCGCGCGAAAAGATTCTGTTACTGGATGACGTGTTCACGACCGGAGCCACGGCAGCGATGTGCTCACGAGTGCTAATCGAGGCCGGCGCAGCAGCTGTCAACGTACTTACTATTGCCCGAACGGCGCGATGAGGCGGCAGCGCGGTAGCCCGTGAGATCGAACGGTCACCACGGAACGCCGTACCGACGGGCATCTCGGTGTTTAGACCCACTCATCGTAGCCTTGACCCGAAGAGGAAATGACCCTTCTCGCGTCATATTTTTGACACTATCTTCCACGCTCGCGTAATATCAGGCTCAGTATGAATGGTCGGGTTTTAGTGCTGAACACCTCTTTTGAGCCCATCAACGTGTGCACTGAGCGGCGCGCGGTGGTGATGATCTTTAAAGGGGTAGCGCGGGTTGAAGAGCACAACGGCCATATTCTTCGTTCGCAAAAGCTGTCGATTCATGCGCCATCTGTCATACGTCTGACGGAATACATCCACATCCCGTTTGAGCGCAGGTCTCTTTCGCGTAAGAACATCCTGCTGCGCGACCATTCGACGTGCCAGTATTGCGGCAAGCAGTACCCCCCATCCGAGCTGACGCTTGATCACGTTCTCCCGCGATCGCGTGGTGGCGAATCGGCATGGGATAATCTAGTTGCGTGCTGCAAACGCTGTAATCATAAAAAGGGGAACCGCACGCCTGAGGAATCGGGCATGCATCTCTTACGAAGGCCTCGCGGTTTTTCACTGCACGTGAACCGTCAGATCATGCGTTATCTGGGAAGAGCCGATGAGACCTGGCGAAAGTACCTGTTCTACGACGCAGACCATCGTGTCTAATGTCAGTCAAAGGAGTTAGTACATGAGTTTATTACTTGGTATGCCGAGCGGTTGGGAATGGATAGTAGTTTTGCTCGCTGTCCTCCTGCTTTTTGGCGGCGCCAAGCTGCCCCAACTTGCGAAGGCACTTGGACAAAGCAAACGAGCATTCAAGGAAGGGTTAGACGAAGGCGCACGGGAAGAGCCGCGGGTGGAAAAAGAGAAATAGTTAGCTAGTGACTGTGAGATTTCCGACCTGCTACCAGGGTCGCTTTCACCGAAAGCGCAAACTCCGCTTCATGTCGTTCCTCGTTAATCAGTCTCGTGATCTCTTTCGCGACCACCGATCTCCAATCCTCAGGCACCGAAGCTAGCCAGTCTTTCATCAGGAAGTCAGCCACTAGCGGAGAGTTGATGAACTGTTCGCCCGATTCGTAATCAAACTCTTCAATCCGTGTCCATGACTCGATCGCTTCCAGTCCTCCGTCCTCTGCCATTTCTTCTGCCTCTGAAATCGTAGGGAGTTCCGTGATTAAGTGCTCGACTCCTGATTCAAGCTCCGTTAAACCTGTATTGTGAAGCGCCTCCCAGTAGATGGAAAAGAACTCGCCAAAACTTGAAAACGTCGGTAGTGCGAGCAGGACCGTGGCCCCTGGAGCGGCAACGCGAACCATCTCTGAAAACATTTTTCGCACTCGAGCTCTGGCGACAAGAGAAGCGTTCCCAATCACAAGATCAAATTGATTCTCATCAAGCGCAATCTGATCCAGTTTGCCTGGAGCGAACCGGGCCGGTCCAATTGCCGTGGTCGCCTTTGCGCGCGCGATCTCGATGCATTCCTCATTTTCATCGAGACAAAGAAGTTGCAATTTGTCGCCCGCGCGCTCCTGTAGTGCGATCGCGTGTCCCCCAGTACCGGCGGCAAGATACAGTGCTTTGCCTTCCTTCGGCAGATTTACGTGCTCATCGATCAACTCTGCAAATCGCTCTCCCCAATCGGGAGCGATGAAGAGGTCGTGTAGAAATGCGAGTTCTTTATCTGACTTAGGGCTAATCATCTATTGCCCCAGCTCGTTGAGTTTAGTCGCTTCGATTTTCATCAATAGAAACTCTGATCACTTAGCCGTTGTCAGATTGGCCGGTTTCCGATTCGCTATCATCGTCAGTGAAGTATTTATGTCCGCTTAATTGAGGCGGCCTGCACTCCATCTCTTCTTGTGCGGCAGGATCACTATGCACGTATCGATATCCCTCTCCGTATCCGATATGTCTCATCAAAGGCGTCACAGCGTTTCTCAGATGCAGGGGAACAGATTCTCGTGCTGTCTCAGCCGCATCAGCCGCCGCGGCTGAATACGCTCTCAGCACAGCGTTTGACTTCGGCGCTCGCGCCAGATAGATCGTCGCTTGCGCTAGCGGAAATAACCCCTCCGGCAGTCCGATCAACTGCACGATGTCGGCAGCCGCCGCCGCCTGGACCATGGCCTGAGGATCAGCAAGGCCAATGTCCTCCGAAGCTAGAATGCATAAACGCCGCGCAATAAAAATAGGATCTGCGCCGCCTTCGATCATTCGAGCCAGCCAGTAAAGCGACGCATCGACGTTTGAGTTGCGCAACGACTTTATGAGCGCCGACGCCATGTTGTAGTGTTCCTCGCCGCCTTTGTCGTATGCATAGTGCGCACGGCCTAATGCTTCAATTACCGTTTGCTCGGAAACGTTCCTGACGCCGTTTTCATCTGGAGCCGTTGCTTCAACCGCCGCGTCGAGTGCTGTTAATGCAACGCGCGCGTCCCCGGCGGCGGAGTGCGCAATACGCGTAAGCAAACCGTCCGAGATTTCCGGTCTGTACTCCGCCAATCCACGTTTTTCGACTTCAATCGCGGCTAGCAGGATCTTTTTGATTTCTTCTTCCGAGAGTTGGTTCAGGACGAGAACGCGAGACCGAGAGAGCAGGGCGCCTGTGACCTCGAACGAAGGGTTTTCCGTGGTCGCACCGATCAAAGTGACCGTGCCGCTCTCGACCGCGTGCAGTAGTGCGTCCTGCTGTCCTTTATTAAAGCGATGAATTTCGTCGATGAACAAAACAGTGCGCTTGCCGAATCGCTGCTCGGCACGCGCCTGTTGTATTGCTTCGCGCAAATCCTTCACCCCGGAGAAGACCGCTGAAAGCGCGATGAACCTCATGCCGCTTTTCTCAGCCAGCAGTTTCGCGAGCGTTGTCTTGCCAGTTCCCGGCGCGCCCCAAAGAATCAGCGACGGCAAGGCGCCGCCACGTTCGAGTATCCGTCGCAGAATGCGGCCTTCGCCAACGAGATGGCTTTGGCCAACAAACTCTGCAAGAGAACGCGGACGCATACGTTCCGCGAGGGGAGCGGTGAGCGGGGCCGAAGAGGGTTCTGGGTCGTCAGCCTCGGCGAACAAACTTCTTGATTGCGGTCGGTCCATGAAAAGTACGATAATTATCGCCCAAAAGAACGAAACGCGCGACCGAGGCGCGAATCCGCGTACTAACCATTTTACTGGGCAAAGTATCCGGAATCTTCAAGGGAACGCCACTCAGCAAAACTTCGTATAGGTGGCTGCGGGCAGAAAGCTTGGAGATTCAGGGCGAAGAAAAGGACGGTGATCAGTCGATGAAGGATGCAAATAATGTTTTGAGAGTTGTGGGGATGATACTCCTCGGATTGTTCGTATTCATGGTGGGTGTGCCTCTGATAGCGACATTGGCTGGCGTCACTCTTGGAATCATCGGTTCTTTAATTGGTCTTGCGGTGCTACTGATCAAAGTTGCCGTTGTCCTAGCCATCCTTTACCTGATCCTCGTAGGTGTTCGTGCCCTGCTCCGGTAGTTACCCTTGCCAAAATGAAGTGGGAGTTTTCCGAGCTCCCACTTCAACTTCCTGGCCCGACAATCCAATCAATCTCGGCTTCCTTAACAACGGGTCAGAAATCCCGGCAGCAATTCCACGTGTTAGACATTGAATCGAAAATGAACTACATCGCCTTCCTGCAAGATGTAGTCTTTGCCTTCTAATCTAAGCAATCCCTTATCTCTTGCGACAGCAGTTGAGCCCGCTGCTATTAAGTCCTCATAACTGATTACTTCAGCACGAATGAAGCCTCGTTCGATGTCAGAATGAATTGTACCGGCTGCCGTTTGCGCAC
The DNA here is from genome assembly GCA_035457565.1 of Pyrinomonadaceae bacterium. Taxonomy (GTDB): domain Bacteria; phylum Acidobacteriota; class Blastocatellia; order Pyrinomonadales; family Pyrinomonadaceae; genus PSRF01. The sequence goes on from DATIBJ010000180.1 coordinate 29,623, forward strand.
GCGTGCCGCGCGGGATTGTCCACGCGCGAACTTCCTTCTCGCCGGCTGTTAGAAACGACATCAAACCGAGCAGATGATAAGCGCTTTGAATAAGTCGATCGACTCCGCTTGTCGAAACGCCAAGACTATTCAGGTAGTCGCGCCGCTCAGCAAGAGGTAAAGCGACGAGCTCTGCTTCAAGTTGCGCGCAGATGACTACGCATTCTGCCGCTTCCATAGCAGCAATTTTTCGAACCTCAGCGACCATTGCGTTATCATTGGGCGACGCCAATGCCGTTTCATCAACGTTCGCTGCATAGATAGTTGGCTTTAGAGTTAATAGGAAGAAAGAGCGCACGATAGCAAGTTCGTCATCCGTAAGCGAGACCGTTCGCGCAGCGCGTCCGGCTTCGAGGGCCGGCTGAATTCTGTCGAGAACTTCCAATTCAGCTCGTGCGACTTTGTCGCCACTCTTCAAGTTCTTTTGTGCCTTTTCCCTTCGACGTTCAGCCGTCGCAAGATCGGCCAAAGCCAATTCGATTTGAATGGTCTCGATGTCGCGACTGGGATCGACTTTCCCTTCAACATGGATCACTGATTCATCTTCAAAGCAGCGCACAACCTGTACTACCGTGTCTGTCTCACGAATGTTCGCAAGGAACTGATTGCCGAGGCCTTCGCCCTTTGACGCTCCGCGTACAAGGCCAGCGATATCGAGAAACTCTACCGTCGCGGGGACGATCGTTTGTGTCTTAACCAATCGAGCCAGCGGTTCGAGACGATTGTCAGGTACGGCGACCACACCAACATTCGGTTCGATAGTAGCGAAGGGATAGTTTGCGGCGAGCGCCGCTGATTGTGCCGTCAGGGCATTGAACAAAGTCGACTTCCCGACGTTGGGAAGTCCCACGATACCAGCGCGTAACATCTCAATCTACCTTGTCTGAAGAGCAGCTTTACAATTCTCTCGGTGGAACCAGTCTACAGTGCACGATAACGGTTTGATACTGCAAACGGTACTGTATAATCCGCCTCTATTCTGAATATCGTGGGAATCGTCACGACAATGATTGAAAGGCGAGCGGAGGGGTTATTCGCATAAACGAATGACTGCCACGCTCACCATTGCTTTTCTGATCACGCTTGCCGGCACAGTCGCTACCTATCTGTACGACGACAACGCGTCATTCGCAGTACGCCTCTGCTCAGGGGTCTGCCTCGGACTCGGAATACTAGGGTTCGTCGGTTTTGTCGTCGCATCTTTCATCGGGCTAACAAGTACCGCCGTTGTTCTCTCACTCCTCATTTCGATCACGCCGTTGATATTGCTGTTGTCGTCCAAGTGGCGAAAACAAGTTCACGATGATATAGCGCTGCAAAGCAAAAGTATTCGCGGGTTCTTTAACTCACCGGACACAGCCACCGCGTTATACGTTGGTTTTTACCTGGTGATGCTGGTCGTTTTCTGGAATGTGTTCAGCCGCGCGATGATCGTTGATCCCGGCGGTATTAGTACGGGTGACTACAACAATTTCGGCGATCTCCCATTTCATATCAGCGTGATCACGGGCTTCGCGTTCGGGAATAACTTTCCGCCGGAAGATCCGACCTACGCCGGCGTGACTTTTACATATCCATTCATTTCCGATTTCCTCGCAGCCCTATTCGTTCGCTGTGGCGCCACCCTGCAACAGTCAATGTTCGTCGAGAACATGATGCTGGCCATGTCGCTCTTGGGCTTACTACATCGCTGGGCGTGGGTGTTACTGCGTGATCGACTCGCAGCGATATTGACGCCAATCCTGATCATCTTAAACGGCGGGTTTGGTTGGGTGCTGCTCTTTACAAAGGCAAACGAACACGAGTCGGGCATCCTCGGTGTCTTGCAGAACCTTCCTCCGTCGCTAACCGTGATCCCGGAAACGACCTGGCGCTGGGGGAACGCGGTATCAGCGCTTCTCGTCCCGCAGAGAGGTTTCTTGATGGGCTTACCTCTCGCCATCATTGTCTTTACACAGTGGTGGTTGGCGACTGAAAAGGAAGAGGATCTTAATCCGACACCGAAGAAGAAGCAGCAACCGTGGAAGGATAAACGAACGCCGCCCAAGAGGTCTAGGTACCCAGCTTCAATCCGACGCATGGTCGCGGCAGGTGTTGCCGCAGGACTTTTGCCGCTCATTCATGCCCATACGTTTGTGGTGGTGATGGTGATGAGCGCGCTCATTGCGTTGCTAATACCGCGATGGCGCGAGTGGCTTACTTTCATGGTTGTTGCGAGTGTCATCGCGATCCCACAACTCTTGTGGTCGACGTCTCATAGCGCGGTCAACGCTGGGTCATTCTTCGCGTGGGAAGTTGGGTGGGACCACGGCCAGGAGAATCCAATCTGGTTTTGGTTTAAGAATACGGGGTTGGCGATTCCGCTGATCATCGCAGCGGTTCTCCTGCGTGGCGAGAGCTATTTGATCAAGAAACGTCTACTGCTTTTCTATCTGCCTTTCACGCTGTGTTTCATCATCCCGAACTTTCTCAAGATGGCACCGTGGATCTGGGACAATATCAAGGTTCTGTTTTACTGGTGGGTCGCGTCCGCTCCGTTAGTGGCATTGTTGCTGGCGCGTCTTTGGCGCGGAGGTGAGATGAAGCGTGTGATCGCCGTCGTTCTCTTTGCAACGCTTACCTTGTCTGGTGCTGTCGAAGTGGCCGGTATTGGATTTCGTTCAGTGAAGTATTCAATATTCGACGACTCTGGAATTCGTTTCGCGGAACTCATCAAACAGCGGATCCCACCGCAGTCTCTTGTAATGCATGCTCCAGTTCACAATCATCCTGTGTTCTTGTCCGGGCGCCGATCCCTCATGGGATATCCCGGACACATCTGGACACACGGGTTAAATTTCGTGCGCCGTGAAGGCGACTTGAAGAAGATGTACATCGGAGGAAATGACGCCGAGCAGTTGTTGCACAACTATCAGATTCAATACGTCGTTGTTGGCCCGCTAGAGCGTTTGGTGATGCCTGTTAACGAACAGTTCTTCTCACAATATCCGAAGATTGGTGAAGTTGGTGAGTACAAGCTCTACAAGATTCAGCGTCAATAAAAAGACGTCATCAACATTCGGCCCCGGCGAAAGCAAGCAGACTGACTCGTCGTCTCTCGACGTGCCTGAGCGTCTCTGGAGAATCGGCGCTCTCACGAGTTTAGCCGTCGGCACATTCCTGCGCGTTTATGACCTCAATCTGGTTCCTCTTCATCATGACGAGGGAGTAAATGGTAATTTTTTAGTGAAGCTCGTTCGCGATGGAGTCTATCAATACGATCCCCAGAATTATCATGGTCCGACACTTTATTACTTTAGCGCTTTCGTGCCGTGGCTTCTACAAATCCTATTTGGAAACAGCGCTCGCGAGACATATGGTCTGACTACGATCTCAATCCGTTTGGTCCCAGCACTATTCGGAGTGGCTACAATCTGGCTCATCCTTCTACTTCGCAAATACGTCGGCTCAATCGCAGCTCTCAGCGGAGCCTTACTTCTGGCACTATCTCCCGGTGCCGTCTATTTATCTCGTTACTTCATTCATGAGACGCTGTTTGTCTTCTTCACGTTAGGCATCGTCGTCGCGATATTGAGGTGCTTCAGCGAGCGCAACCCTTTCTATTTGTTGTTGGCCGCCGCGTCAGCTGGCTTAATGTTCGCGACGAAAGAAACCGCACTTATCTCGGCTGGAGTGCTATTGATCGCGTTGGCGATTACATTGGTTTACGGGCGTTTGTTCAAACACAGCCCCTCACCCTCGAGAACAAAAAGAAAGCAGAAAGAACCGTCGCGTATTGGCTTTTCGGGATACGTGTATGAACTGGGTGGTCCGATAAACGTGTTGGTCTGGTTAACGCTGGCCGTTCTCGTATTTCTCGGTCTCAACATTCTCTTTTATTCGTCGTTCTTCAATAACTATCCAAAGGGAATTTACGACGCGTTACGAACGTTTGATTTCTGGAGCAAGACGGGTAAGAAAGACCATATCCATCCAATTACAACTTACGCCAAATGGTTGTTCCAGCAAGAGTCCGCCCTGCTGTTGCTCGGGAGTCTTGGGGCAATCGCCGCGGTCTTCAATCGCAAACGCCCGGTCGGGCTGTTTTGTTCGCTCTGGGCCTTTGGTCTGGTTGCGGCGTACTCGCTAATTCCATACAAGACCCCGTGGCTTGTCTTGAATTTCATTGTGCCACTCGCGATCGCGGCCGGTTATGCAATTCAGACCGTTTACGAGAATGATCACCGTCAACTTCGATTGCCGGCAGTGATTCTGTTTGCTGCCATTTGCATCAACTCTTACCAAACAGTCGATTTGAACTTCGTCAACTACGACAACGACGATACCTACTATGTTTACGTCTACGCCCACACGAAGCGAGATACTACTGAACTTGTAGACGAAATAGACAAGATCGCTCACCAGGCAAACCAGGGGAGTACCGGAATAACCATCATGTCGCCGGATTACTGGCCTCTGCCCTGGTATTTGAGGAATTACTCGCGGGTTGGCTACTACGGACGCCTCACTCAAACCTCAGAACCAATCGTCATCGCGAACGAGACCCAGCGCACGGAGGTTGAGGGGACGCTGGGGCCCCAATACCAACTCGTCCCATCCGGTAGTGCTACAGGCGCGTTCGCTCTTCGGCCCGGCGTGGATCTGCTCTTGTACGTGAGACGTTAATTTGTATGATTCCTGACGAACCCAACAGGGTTGGGACGCGGGAGAAAAATTAAGCGTCAGAACTAACTGTGCTTGTCACTTAGCTTAGCCATTCTCAGTTCAAGTTATTGTTGACATTCTAAGCGGCTGACACTTATATTGGCTCACCCGTACTTTAGCTCGGGTGAGCCTCGTCACAGGCTCCCTCGTTCGGCCGAAACAGAGCTACTCGCACGCATGTTCAAACTCCAGCGGTTAGAAATCACCGGTTTTAAATCCTTCGCCGACTACACAGAAATAATCTTCACTGGAGACGGAATTACCGCCATTGTCGGCCCAAACGGCTGCGGTAAGAGCAACGTAGCAGATGCAATTGCATGGGTTCTGGGAGAACAGCGCGTCAAACATCTGCGCGGCGGCGAGATGAAGGACGTCATTTTTCAAGGATCCCGTAATCGTCCGCCCAGCGGTATGGCCGAAGTTGTAATGCATCTCGTGCGCGACGAGGTCATCGAATCCGAGCCTGACATCGAGGACATCGATTCTACCCTGGAAAAGCTGGATGACCAGATGGTCGATCTCGAACAGATTCTCCCGGAAGAAGCCCAGGTCGATACCCTCCAGGAAGCGCAGAGTCCCGGCGACGCAATAACTACTCCCGCCCTCGAAGCTTCACAACCAGCAGACACCGAGACGGCTGCGGCTTCGACGGCCCCCCGAACTGGTCACAAGCGTCACTGGCGTCGGCGCAATCTCGCTCTGGAATTTGCTCCCGGCGAAGCTGTAACCGTCACGCGTCGACTTTATCGATCCGGTGAAAGCGAGTATCTGCTCAACGACAAGATTTGCCGTCTGCGCGATATCCAGGATCTGTTCTCAGGTACTGGATTGGCAGGAGGACATTACGCGATCATCGAGCAGGGCAGGATCGGACAGATCCTGTCAGCGAAGCCGATGGATCGCCGCACCATCATCGAAGAGGCGGCAGGAATCACAAAGTTTCGCGTGCGGCAGCGGGCGACGGAAGGCCGACTGGAATCGGCGCGCGGCAACTTGTCGCGCATCACCGATATCGTCTCTGAAATTGATCGACAGGTAAACAGCCTTCGCCGGCAAGCGGCAAAAGCCAGACGTTATGGCGTCTTGCGTGAAGAGCTAAGAGAGCTGCTGCGACAAGTCTACATTGCTGAAGATGCGAAACTCAGCGCGCTTCTGGCTGAAACCAAAACCAAGCTTCAGGAGATCACCGAGCTTGAAGCAGCGATCGCGCAGGAGTTGGCAACGCGCGAAACAGACGCGCGAGCAGCCACACAAGAAGCACGGAATCTGGAAGATGAATTGTCGGCTGCCCGGGCCGCTGCGGCTGAAGCTGTACTTCGTCGTGATCGGGAAGCCCGTGAACGCGTCTATCAGCAAGAACAGCTTCACGGCGTTGAAAAAAGGCGCACCGACGTAAGTGCAGAACTCGAAGGGTTAACTCAGCGTCTGGCGCTCGTCGAACAGGAGTGCCGCCGACTTCAGTCGGAAGATGCTCGACTTCGAGAAGAAGCCGATCAAACTACGTTGCGCTTGCGAGAAGCCGAGGAAGGTTATTCGCGTAAGTTAACCGCGGCCAGTGAAGCAGAAGCAGAAATCGAAACTGCTCGGGGTGCATTACTGACGCAAACTGCGATCGCCGAGCGGTTGCGTGAGATCGCACGACAGCTTGAAGGTACGTTGGATCGGCTGTCGCAACAGGCTGAAGGGTTGGCACGTGAAGGTGAGCGCGCGGAAGTTCAGCACGTCGAGCGAAAACTCGAGGCAGATCGTTTCAGTCAGGAACTGAGTGCAGTTCGTGATCAAGTCACGCGACTACAGGCCGAAAGAGAACTCGCGGTCGATGCAGTAGTACAGGGACACGAAGCGGTAAGTGATACGGAAGCGGAACTTGCCAGAGTTCGCGACGAGCATTCGCGGGCCAGCCATCGACTTGAGAGTTTGAAGGAACTCGATCAACGACGCGCATACTATTCTCCCGCAGTCCAACTCATTTTCTCGAAGAGCGACGTTCCAAGGGACTTTCATTACATTGGCACTCTTGCCGACGCTTTAAATGTCGAAGCGAAGTGGGAACGTGCCGTCGAGGGAGTGCTGGGATCATCGCTCCAGTCGATCGTTGTACCAACCCCTGATGATGCCGTTCGCGCTGCCCAGTGGTTGCGTGAGAACAACGGCGGTCGCGCCAGTTTTCTGGTTGCTGGTCTGCATGGCGGCAGCGACGAAACCGATACGCTGACCTGCAGACTCGAAGAACGACAATCTCTTTCGTTTGGATACAGCGAGGATATTGGAGAAGATGTCCGCATAAGTGACATTCTCGGTGCGCCTCAACAACTGATTACGGTTCTCAAGCGAACGCTCCCGCAAAAGATGAATGCGCGCCTCGCACGAAATCTCGAAGCGGCGATGGAAAAGTCGATCGCTACGGGCGAGATGTTTGTCACCCTGAACGGCGATTGGATCGCCAGTGGCCAGTTTATTAACGCTGGGGACGCGCGGGATGTTGAAGAGGGGGCGGGCCTGCTGGCCTTTAAGCGAGAGTTGCGCGAGCTCGAAACCCGGGCGGAAGCGTTGGGTCGTGAAGTTGACGCTGCCTCGAATGCGGCAAAGCATGCGCGCACTCAGCTAGTCGGATTGGAAGACGCGGTCGTCTTGCTGAACGAAGCTATTGGCCGCGAAGAACGCGAGGCGATGACTCGCGAACTGACAGCCGCTGGGTTAGCTCAAGAAGTCGAACGAGCCGAACGTCACATGCGAGTGGTCGCTCAGGATTCTGCGCGCGTGGCCGAAGAGCGACGGGAAATTGAACAAAGACGGAGCCGCGCACTGCTCGACGCAGTGGCCGCTGAGCAAGCACGAGAATCAGCTGCTGACAATGTAATCAAGGCGTCCGGACTGCTTGCAGACTTACGGCGGGAAGCGGAAATCGAAAGTGAATCACTGGCGGCGGAAAGAGCGGCTGCCGCCGCGGCCGCAGAACGGAGACGTTCAACGACTGCGGAACTTCGACGGTTGGAAGCGGAGCTGGCTGACGTCACCGCTCGCGTCGAGAGGCACCAGCTGGATTTATCCGAGATGGCCAATCGTGCAAGCGAACTCGCGCGGTCAATTGCTTATCTGACCACCAAGGCTGGATCAGTTGATGCCGAACGCGAGGCAGAGGAGACTCAGATCTCGGAACTTTCGACTCGTTTGCTGCAAGCCAGAGAACAGGCCGACGCATTCGCAACGGAGTTGTCCGAACTTAATCGTCGTGCGGCTGAAGTGCGCGACTCTAGATCGGGTCTGGAAGTACAACGAGCTGAAGCACAGGCGCGGCAAACGTTTGTTCACGAGAATTGTCAGTCTGAGTTGGGCCAATCATTAGAAGATCTTGCGGGAGAAGTAACACTTCCCGACGATTTCGATTTCGATCAGAATCATCAACGTGTTGAGGATCTGCGCGCGAAGCTAGAAGGGTTTGGCGCCGTCAATATGATGGCACTCGAGGAACTGGCCGAAGCGGAGGAACGTTTACTCTTCCTGACCGTGCAGCGTCAGGACATTATTGAAGGAATTGCCTCAACCGAAGAAGCCTTGCGTGAGATTAAGCGCCGCTCTCGAGAGCGTTTCCGCCACGCTTTCGAACACATCAATAAGAACTTCAGCGAACTCTTCCAGGAATTGTTTGGCGGCGGCCGCGGCGAAATGAGCCTGATTGATACTGACGATATTCTTGAGTCAGGCATCGATGTGGTTGCGCAGCCGCCGGGTAAGCGCCTGCAAAACGTCCTCCTTTTGTCGGGCGGTGAGAAGGCGATGGCAGCGTTGGCTCTGGTTCTTGGCATCTTTCATTATCGCCCGGCGCCTTTTTGCCTGCTTGATGAGGTCGACGCTCCACTTGACGAGGCCAACGTCGGGCGCTTTACTGATAAGGTCGTCCAGATGTCGGCCAACACGCAGTTCATCGTAATCACGCATAATAAGCGAACCATGGAGATGGCTCGAGCGTTGTATGGAGTGACAATGGAAGATGCTGGAGTTTCGAAGTTGGTGTCGGTAAGGTTCGAGTGAAGCAGTTTAAGTTAACGAAATGCGTTCTCCCCGCCGCGCTGCTCATACTGAGCGCGGCGATTTTTACGTGTGCCCAGGATACTCGTAAGAACCAGCGTCCACCTCAAGCGACGGAAACTCCTGCCAAAACCGACGCGCCGCCGCAGAACGGGGACGCAACTGAGTATACTTACGAGTTCTCCCAGCCAAACTTTCATATCAATCATGTCGCGATAGAGCACAATCAAAGTGGTAAGGGCAAAATCAAGTTCACGCGCAAGAATGAAGAGGCTGAAGTGGTTGAGCCGTTTCAACTCTCAGCGGCGGCAACGGCTCGCGTATTGGGCTTGTGGGACGCGCTGAAGTTCCTGGAGTCAAACAAGGACTATCAGTCGAGCCAACACTACGCTCATCTCGGTGTGATGCGGATCGGAATGAAGCGTGGCGAGCAGAAGCGTGTGGCTCAGTTTGATTGGACACATGATAGCGCCGCTGCGGATTTGGTCGCGGAGTACCGTCGCGCAGCGGATCAGGCAATCATGGTGTTTGATCTTGAGATAGCACGCGAGAACCAGCCCTTGAACGCGCCAAAGCTAATGGAAGGACTCGAATCGCTTTTACGCCGCAATGCGCTTTCAGATCCGAAGCAACTACTACCATTGTTGACAGACCTCAGCACGGATGAGCGCGTACCGCTAATCGCCCGTAACCACGCGCAGCGTCTAATCAAGCAGATCCAGAAGTAGTTTTGTTCCATTCCTCTACAAGGTTGCAGAATTCAACCGCGCGGTTTTCTGCCCAGAAACGATCCTCGCCAGCTGTTTTTGCTGCGACGAACGCAACATGCCCGCCCTTTTCAGTTTTCACGAGCAACAGATAGGGGTTATCAGCGAAAGCCTTTTCTCGCAGCGGTTCAAAGGGAATGAATGGATCGTCTTCAGAATGGACGATTAAACCCGGCACTCGAATCTGCTCAACGACGCGTGCCGAACTGCATTGGTAGTAATAATCGTCTGCATTGGCAAAGCCATAAGAGACTGATGTGAAGTATTCATCAAAGTCGCGGAGGGTTTTCACCAAAGGAAGTTTCCGGAGATCGTAACGATCTGGAAACAGTCTGTGTTTCGCCCGCACTTTTCGCTTCAGGTTGCGCACAAAGTTTCCGTGATAAACCCAATTCTTTTTCTGGAGGATCAACTGAGTGCTGGCGGCGAGATCAACCGAAGGTGAGACAGCACAAACAGCAGCGAGCTGTGGTGGAGGATTGTCGCCATATTCTGCGGCGAGCTTGAGCACTACGTTTCCGCCTAGCGAAAAGCCGATGGGGTAAATTCTCTTGAGACCGTCTTTCGCGATCAGTTCAGTGATGATTGACCGTAAGTCTCCGCTTAGACCACCGTGGTACAAAGTCGGCGTCAGGTGCTCAGTACCGCCGCAGTTGCGGAAGTTCACGCGCAGGACGTTATAGCCCGCCCGAAAAGCTTTGTCGGCTGTAGCGATCATGTAGACCGATGCCGTCGATCCCTCAATACCATGCCACAAGATAATTGTCGGGGATTCCGAGGGCTCCGGTTGCCAACGGCAGTGAGCAAGGATATTGACACCCGGTTCAACTTCAAACAGCCGACCTTCGTCAAGATTTGAAAACCGCTGGAATCGATAACGCCTGGGCCAGGCGTACGCAGCCAAGGTTTGTGCGTGACTGCCACTAAACACGGAGTGGGCCTGGAATGGTTTGGCAGCAAACGCTGCGTTCACCTTTTTCAAAAACGTGCGTGCGTCCGCTGGACTGAATCTCTTCGCAAGACCTTTCATTGGTGGGGCGACCAAAATGCTAATTCACCAGTTCAATCAACACATCTACGGTTGTTGCTTCTCGATTAACTTTATTCGACAACTTCACGTCCGGTAACGCGCGACCTTCTGCGTTGCGCTGTTGAGAAATGGCCCGCAGGATATTTCCCATATGCTTTTTCGTAAACTCCGGCGCGTAGTCGTCATTGAAAATGTCGCCGGGTTTCAGTTCCCATTTGCTAGTTAACATCTTTACTTCGCTTGCGGGAAACCCTTTTGGTAATAGCGTACCCATCCGAAATTGCGGACCTTCGCGAAGCTCCATCTTGTATGCAACCGTTCCGGCGTTATCGTCGAATTCGGGCGTGGCGCGTACGCGCGCCATGATGAAGCCTTTGCGCCCATACGCTTTTTCAATCTGACGCGGAGCGTTGTCGAGCTTAACGCCGTTCGCCGGTTTCGCAGGTTGCATATCCAAAATGGTATCGAGTTCAGTCGCTGTCAAGGCAGTGTTGCCTGACCAGTCGGCTTTTTGCCATTGATAAGTCTTGCCTTCGTCGACGGGGATCGTTACGTCGACGCCACTCTTACATTTGGCGCTGCTTTCGGGCTTGGCCAGGGCTGGTGCGAAAGCCACTTTCAGGTGGCCCAGTTCACGATAGATCTTTGATAGATTGTTTACCGCAAACAACCCGACGAACTTGTTTGAGTATTCGGTGCCCACGAGCTCGCGAGCGTTCGAAATCAAATTGTCCTCAGATACACTGGTCGCTCCCGGGAAATGCAGTGTGCAGATTGGCAACTTTATATCTGAGACACTGAACACGTGTTCTTGAGTTGAACTTCCTGGTACGTCTTGAGACGCGATGTGAGACACCGCAGCCTCGATCTTGTTTTCGTGCAGAAAGCGTTCCAGTGATTTTCTGATGCGTTCGAGTGTGTCGCCCGTGTCGGGTGCGGCTCCGGAGAAAGTGGGCACGTCGCGCTGTATCGCAGCGACTAATTCAGCATCACTGAACCAGATGAAGTTATCGAAGATTACTCTTGAATTCCTGAGGCTGGTCTCTTCAACTCGAAATGTTATGGTTATGTGATTCCCCGTGGCGCGCGTTTTATAGGCGACATTCCTAAACATGCCACTGTCGATCAACTTCTGGGCAGCCGCGTCGAGTGTTGCGAGATCAAATTGTTGACCGATCTTCACCTCGATCGTCGCCATTACTTCGTCTGCTGACAATCGGCTAAGTCCTTCGAATTCGATCTTGGCAATCGTGAAGCGCTGTTGTGCGCTACCGAGAGACGCTGTTAGGAACAACGCGACTGTTACAACCAAAGTCACACGTGCTAAGACATTACGCATTAATCTGATCCCGGGTTTTTTGGAGTGCGGCGACCTGTCGCCGCTTTGGTCGTTCTTCAGTAATAGAAAGCGGTGACAGGTCACCGCACTCCAAAGAATTGACGCCAATCCTGCTAATGTCTGGTAATTGAGAAAAGCTTGCATTAACGGCGGCTGAGCAGAGTCAGTTTAGCGTAAGCACCGTGCGGGCGAAAAGTGCACAAAAAACATGGCGCCACCAAGAAATAGAAGGGCGACACAGTCTGAAGTGATCGTCGAATGCTGGAAGCAACTTGACGCCGAATCCGTTGGCCGGCGCGAGCTCGAAGTCATCAGCAGTGTACTGGGGGAAACGTTTGGTGCGTCGCCGAGTCCGGCGATAATCGCCCGCACTCTGGCTGACCAAGGTGTTCCGTTGGCTCATCCTGATATCTTGAATAGCGACACAACGTGGCGTGAACAACAGTTGCGGCAGATAGTGCCTGGAGATTTGGAAACAATTGATGGGGCGTTTGCGGCAATGGAGAATCTTCAATCCGCCATGCATAGTATGCGAGCAAGCGACATCGACCGATTCCGCTTTCAGGTTGGACAGGTTCAAGGAGAGTTGGTGCTTTTTGCGAATTCCCAAATCGGCAGCGCGCGAGCAAGAGCCGTCGCCGGCGAAATGGGTGCCTGGTTAACCGTGTGGCTCCAGAATCCCGCCGTTTTTGATGAGTGGTTGACGCTCCGCCGAAATTCACCAGAGTTCATTCAGAAATTCAGTTAAATCCAACTTGCGATCAGTTTCGGGAACTTTACTGCGCGTAACCGTGAATAGATTATGACTGCCCACGCTCGACGGTCTAACGCATGAACCAAAGAGAAGAATGGGACGATAGTGAGTTGCTGCGGTCGATGCTGACCGGAGACGAAGATGCGCTCGTTGTGCTTTATCGCCGACGCCAGGCAGCAATTTATCGATTTGCGTATCAAATGTCCGGTTGTGTATCGCTGGCCGAGGACGTGACGCAGGAAGTGTTTCTGTTTCTTATGCGCGACGGACAGTTATTCGATCCGAGGCGCGGGTCTTTGAGTTCATTCTTGCTCGGTGTTGCCCGTAACTACGTACTGCGGCGACTCAGGAGCGATCACTTATTGAGTCCGCTTTCAGAAGACGTGGCATCGGACGAGCAGGTTAAGGAGGCGAGCCCGCTCGATGACTTGACGCGGGCAGAGTCGATCGAGTCGGTCAGGAAAGCAGTGTTGAGTTTGCCGGAGAGATACAGGGAAGTAGTTGTCCTTTGCGAACTTCAGGAAATGAGTTACGCCGAGGCAGCCGACGTATTGGAGTGCGCGATTGGCACCGTCCGCTCGCGCTTGCATCGAGCCCGAGCTCTCTTGCTAAACAAACTGCAACCGGTGCGTGCTGAACCGACTGCAGCTGAGGTGAAATCAGAAAGGTGTTTCGCATGAACTGTCAAAAGTTTGAAGACGTCGTTGGCGACCTCGCGCGTGGCCAAATGATGGAGACGTATCTGCGCAGCACTGCGTTGAGCCACCTGGATGATTGCGTCAGGTGCAGCCAGCGACTTCGTGACGAACAAGCGTTGCTGCGTGGTCTTCATGTGTTGTCGCTTCAAATGACTACGATAAGTGCAGCGAGTGAGGTTGAGACACGTTTGAGAGAAGCAATGCGTGCGGGCCTCGTACCACCGCCGGCGCTCGCGAAGGCCCATCCTCGTCGCGCGTATTGGCTGGCAGTAGCCGCGGCAGTCGTGGTCTTGATCGGGGCCATCGTCGCTGCCAGCTGGCAATGGCAATCGAAGGGAAATGAGAGCGCGCCAGCACAGTCTGCAGTTACTGATGAATCACCCACGAGTAATCAACCTAACAAGCAAGCAATCGTTCGTAATGTTGAGACGCCGAAGACGGCGAAGCCAGTTGTGCGCAGATCTCGTTCAACCGTTGCAACGCGACGAAACCCCAGGGCAGGTGAAACCGTCGCGAATCACGCCAGTGAAATCGCAACTGATTTCATTCCTCTTGGGAACATCAACAGCACGACCTTACAAGATGGAGGAACCATTGTGCGTGTTGAGTTGCCTCGCTCAGCGCTTGTGAGATTTGGTTTGCCGGTCAATATGGACCGCGTCGATGAAAAGGTGAAGGCAGACGTTTGGATGGGTGTAGATGGGTTGGCCCACGCTATACGATTCGTGCAGTAGATTCTGACGTCAACCTTCGGTGCCGTTCGCGGTCGCGAATGATCAAAGTTGAATGAACTTGCCGGCCGCCGCTATCGCGAACGGTACGGATAGATGAAAGGGAACTAGAGATGAAAAGAGTAACATCAATACTGGCTGCGATAATCGTTCCGATAATAGTAGCTGCGACAGCGGTGTCGTTTGCGCAGAATTCGCAGCAAACCGCCGTGGGCCCAGGAGTTGGTCAGCGGAGAGTATCGCCCGAAGGAACACCACCGCCACGAGGAGACCTGGTCGTGTTTGTTGGTTCCGAAATGGGGTTTGGCGGCAAGATTGTGAAAGGTGCGCCTTACTCAGCGGAAGCAATTACTGAGACGATTCAGACGCTTGCTGATGGCAATCGAATCGTCAACAAAACATCGAGCCTGCTTTATCGAGATAGCGAAGGTCGGACGCGTCGGGAACAGACTTTGAAACCTATTACCACCTTCGCCCCTCGCGCCGAACCGATTCAAACGATCTTTATCAATGACCCAGTTGCCGGCGTTAGCTACTCGTTGAATACACGCACGAAAGTCGCTCACAAGAACGTGCCGTTGAAGCTGGAACAGAAGTTGATTACGAGGGGTGATATGCAGCTTCCGAGCGAAGCGGTTAAGGAGCAAAAACTTGAGACCAAGATTGAGGCCAGGAGAGCACCGGTAACTGTTGCGGTCGTTCCGGAAGGCCCTCGGCCACCGGGCGAGGAGTTCACTTTGCGCGCAGGTTCAGGGGATATCGGCTTTGTGCTCAAGACTCCCGATGAAAGTAAGAACGTGGTGAATGAATCACTCGGGACCCAACTTGTCGAAGGTGTGGCAGCGGAAGGAACACGCTCAACGCTTACGATCCCTGCCGGCGAGATCGGGAACGAGCGCGACATTCAAGTCGTCAGTGAACGATGGTATTCTCCAGAACTCCGGATGGTAGTGATGACGAAACACAGCGATCCGAGAACAGGTGAGACGATCTACCGGCTCACAAATATCAATCGCTTGGAACCAGCAAAGGACCTCTTTGAACTGCCGGCCGGGTACACGGTTACTGAGGGTTACAAGAAGACGTTCGATTTTGCGATGCCGGCGAAGATCAAAAAGCCGGAATAGCAAAAAAGGGGAAGCAGGGGTAGCAGACAGGAGCAGGAATCATTGGTCAATTATCATTTGACATTTGATAGTTATCATTTGTGGACGAAGTTCAAACAGATAATTTCTGATCCGGGGTTTTAAAAATGATAACTGAGAAATATCGAATGATAATTAACCAATGATTCCTGCTCCTGTTTTATTCTTCTTCTTCGCCGCCTCTGATTCGACCTTCAGCTTTGGATTGCTCAACGATCTTTTGCGCCAATTGTCCTGGCACCGGATCATAGTGAGAAAACTGCATGTGGAATGATCCACGTGCCGCGGTGATCGAATTCAGAGTTGATTGATAATTCAGCATCTCGGACATCGGCACCTGCGCCTTTATTACCTGCTGTTTGCCGCTCGTCTCCATTCCTTGCACACGGCCGCGTCGCGAATTCAGATCGCCCATAATGTCGCCGCTGTTTTCCTGTGGTGCAGCAATCTCGACGTCCATGATCGGCTCGAGTAAGGATGGTCTAACTTTTTCCATTGCGGCTCGAAAAGCCTTACGACCTGCCGCGCGGAACGAGTGTTCGTCTGAGTCAACCGGGTGATATGAACCGTCAACCAGTTGCACCTTGAAGTCGACCAGCGGATAACCGGCAATCGCGCCTTTTCCGGCAGCCTCAATAATCCCTTTCTCAATGGCCGGTCGGAATTGTTGTGGGACTGATCCACCAAAGATCTTGTCTTCAAAAACAAAACCGCCGCCGCGCGGAAGCGGTTCAAACACGCACTTGCAATCACCAAACTGTCCGCGACCGCCGGTCTGTTTCTTGTGCCGGCCTTGAACCTCTGCTCGCTGAGTGATCGTTTCTTTGTAAGGCACTTTCGGTGGATGCAACGTCACTTCAACGCTGTAGCGCTTCTTAAGTTTCTCGACCACGGTTTCGACGTGCAGCTGACCAGACCCGGAAAGCAGGAACTCTTTCGTCTGTGCGTCGCGCGAGAAGTGCAGAGCGGGATCCTCTTCTAGAATCTTGTGCAAAGCCGCGCTAATCTTCTCTTCGTCCTGACGAGACTTCGGTTCAATCGCGAAAGCGATTGCTGCCTCGGGAAATTCAACTGCATCGTAAACGATGGGCTGTTGTTTGTCGCAGAGCGTGTCGCCGACCTGCGTCTCTTTCAACTTCACAAAGGCGACGATGTCGCCAGCATGAGCCGAAGGAATTTTGTCCAGCTGTTTGCCTTGAATTGAATGGATCGCGCCAAGTCGTTCCATAACTCCGCGGGTCGAGTTGAACGCATTGGCGTCTGTTTGCAGTTGACCACTGATGATCTTCGCGACGTTTATTCGACCCGCAAATGGATCGGCGATCGTGCGGAAGCAATAAGCCGAAAAAGGTTCACTGTCGCTGTACTTCCGAGGAATCCGGTCCCCGTCTGGTCCAGCATCAACGAATCTTCCGTATTCTGCTTCGTGATGCGCCGGATCCGGCGCGTAGTCAACCAGACCATTTAGTAGTGCTCGCAGTCCGACTTGTGTGATGCTCGACACGGCGAACACCGGACACAGTTTGCTTTGGGCAATTGCGGTATTGATGTTGGGAAGAATATCCGCTTCGTCGAGCGTGCCTTGCTCGAAATATTTTTCCATCAACTGATCATTTGATTCGGCGACTAGCTCGACCAGTCGCTCTCGCGTCTTGTCGACGATGTCGCGTCCTTCACTCGGAATGTCAATTTCCTTCGCCTGACCGTCAGCTCCGAGTTCATATGCCTTCATGTGGACCACATCCACCACTCCCCGAAAATCTTTTTCCTTGCCAATGGGTAATGTGAACGGAATGATCGCTCGGCTGAAAGTTTTCTGCGCACTTGCGACTGCGGCGCCAAAGTCAGCGTGCTCCTTATCGAGCTTGGTGATCACCATCACGCGCGGCACCAGGAATTCATTCGCATAGGCCCACGTCTTTTCTGTCTGCACCTCGACACCTTTTACTCCGTCGACCGCGACTATGGCGCAGTCCGCCACGCGCAGAGCAGGGCGCGCGTGGGAAATAAAAGCGGCGTAGCCTGGGGTATCAATAAAATTAAGTTTTGTTTCGCGGTGTTCGAGATGCGCGAGCGCGCTGTTGAGTGTGATCTTGCGGGCAATGGAATCTTCTTCGTAATCCGTGACTGTGGTTCCTTCGTCGACCTTTCCCCAGCGTGGTGTGGCTCCGGCGACGTAGAGAAGCGAGCTGATGAGCTGCGTCTTCCCCGCGTCGCCATGTCCAATGACAGCGAGATTTCTGATGGCTTCGGTCGTAAAGACTTTCATAAGAATGATTTCCTTTCAGGCATAGGAATTTTGGCGAAGGACACCCATCCGACTACAAGCAGATTTGGCAGGGATGTGTTCCGTGAATGTGTGAGTAATTTAGCTGACGGGGAAGGGGGTTGGCAAATTGCTGGGAAATGACCGAAAGATGCAGGTCATGAACGGTTTGGACTAATACCACCGACGGGCAGTTGGTGGATTGTTCAAGCTCGGCCTACCTACCTGCGATGCTCCACAACCCCTGACGCGCCGCGACCGAACTTGAACAATGAAACTCAAGTACATGCGCGGCGCGTCAAGTGTTTTGCCGATCGCCGTGTAGGTCAGATCTGAACGATCCCCCAACTGGCGTTGGGGGTATTCGTGTGAACGTGCGTTCGAACGGTTTCGGTTAGGTTGGCAGTACAGTCAAGGGCAACTGCGGGAGCGCTAGTCTGGACGGAAAAGAGGTTCGGGTCCTCGCGGACGGACCAGGTATAGTTCAATCGTTGGTCTCATTCTCACTTCTGCGTGACGTACGATAATTCGGCCAGGGCTAATGCGTCGCACTTCAGTCAGATAAGTCTTCGCCCGTTCAGCTCGTGCGAGCACTTCACCCCTTCTACCATAAGCCACCAACGTAATGCGTGATCGTGCCGACATGGTAATCTGGCAGTTTCTTAAATCTAGCTTGATCGACTTTGAGATCGGTAAATAAAACCTTTGATACTGGAGTTACCCAAATACTAATCACAATACCTTTGGCTACGTTCCACTGACTAAGCTCGACTGAGCACGGACCTCTTGAGTAGTCGATAGACACTCTCTCAGTGTTGTAGTGATAGGAAGCGAAATCAGTTCGGTCGATCGCTGGCTTGCCTAACAATTGTTCGACGTCGGCGCGCGACGATTTAAGTGGCACGATCCCGCGCCACTCCTTCGCGTCAGTGTTGGTCCAGAGCAGTAAGGGAAATGTCAGCGCCAGAGTCCACAACATAAATCTTCGAGTTGAGTTCATGTCCCGTCCTTTTAACTGCGCCGAAGGTTCTTTCATTCGCGGTCTATAAATATCGCACGCCTACGGAGTGCGCCGGAGTTCTTCGTTCACGGTCTATAAATATGTCACTCCTACCGAGTGCCGCGAAAGATGCCACTCCTACTGAGTTGCCGCCGTGGCATCTTATACACCACCAAACGCATCACAGAGACGAGTTTTTTGTAGGTGTTTGTAAGGAGTTTAGGAGAATTTGAAACAAATGTATTACAGGAAGTTTGTGTCGCTTTTTGTTGCGCTAGTGATCGCGGCGTCAGCCGTCATCACAGCCTTCGCGCGCACCGATTCCGATAAAGACCAGCGTCGTCGTAAACAAGTATTTGAGCCGGTGAATATCGCGGTTCTAATACAAGATGATCTGGTTTCGCAGGTTGCGAATGAAATCGGGGAGACGCGTGATTTCATACACTCGCTTCCGCAGGGTTCTCGAGTGATGGTCGGTTACATTACCTCTGGCGCATTACAGGTGAGACAGCCGTTTACCACAGATCTTGATAAGGCGGCCCGCTCATTGAGAATTCCCACGGCGAGCACATCGAGTTCACCTTTCAATCCGTACGTCGAAGTAATTGAAGCGCTGAAGAAGTTCGATCCAGCGTGGAGTAACAACGCACTGTTGTTGGTCTCCGACGGCCTGGACGTCTCTCGTGGTTTCGATTCCACTGCAGCTGGTAATACGTTGGATCTGCATCGCGCTATCGCCGAAGCGAATCGACGCCAGGTATCAGTGTTTACCTTCTACGCTCCGTCGGTTGGGCTGACGAGTTATAACCGTCTGGCTGCCAGCTACGGACAGAGTTCTTTGAACCGTCTAGCGGACAGCACTGGTGGAAAAGCTTTCTTCCAGGGAACTACCGGTTTCGTGACGTTCGATTCGTACTTCGATCGTCTACGACAAGCGCTGAATCGACAGTACGCGCGAGCATCGTAAGCAGTTAACCACTCGCACTAACAAGATGCCGCCAGGAGTCAACAACTCTCGGCGGCGTTTTTATGTTCGATAAACTTCAGTTTGTCGCTGAGGAGGGTTGACGCTTCTTCGTGGGTCGAGAGTCAGTACCGTAACGCGGTGTCGGTGCTCTCTTACTTGTCAGGCCCGCTCACCGGAGTGTGAGGACTCGACGCTACCGCGTTACGGTACTGACTCTCGACCCACTACGTTGAACTTTATGTAGCCTTGACGACAAACTGAAGTTTATCGAACATTGCTTGGCTTGGATAAACGGTGGTGGTAAAGTGAGGCGCGTTCGAAAAATCGGTTCGTGATCGGTTGGGCCTATATCGGACTCTCACTTAAAACTCAACACCCGTGCGCGAGTATTGTCTCATTGTTGAGGGCGCTTACCTTTCAGAGGCGGAAGCAGAACATGCCCTGCGCGATCCATTCATTGAAGATTGGGTGGAGCAGACCGGCCACTTTCGCATTCACAACATGAATGAGATTCAGATCACGCCAGGCGTGACGCTTGGCTCGCTGGGTGTTGTGATGCTCGACGATCGCGTCTTCGAAATCGCCAGCACGGATCCAGACCATCCTTTGACGGAACACAAAGCAAAAGGCGTTGCTGAAGCACTCCGGCGGCAAGATATGTTCGAAGAGATTCGAACTGAGCCTCGTGAGATTGAGTAAGTAATGCAGCCTCCGGACGCATCCTTCCTTGGCGGTCGTGTCGTAGTTGTCGTCGCCGACATCACCAAACAAGCCGTGACAGCGATTGTTAACGCCGCAAACTCGTCTCTAATGGGAGGCGGTGGAGTTGATGGCGCAATTCATCGAGCAGGTGGGCCGCAAATTCTTGCCGAATGTCAGCGAATACGCAAAACAGCTTATCCTCAAGGTCTGCCGGCAGGCGAGGCGGTGTTAACGACCGCCGGCGCGCTTCCCGCAGAGTACGTGATACATACTGTCGGCCCAGTGTATGGGAGAAACGGCGGGCGGGACGCTGACTTACTTGCGTCCTGTTATGACAGCTGTCTGGCGTTGGCACAACAACACTCAATGTCGTCGATAGCGTTTCCAGCCATTTCCACTGGAATCTACGGTTATCCCAAACACGAAGCCGCCGCCGTGTCGTCGATTGTCATTCAGCGGTTTCTCGCCTCTGATAAGGTCATAGAACAGGTGCGACTAGTGTTCTTTCAAAGCGGTGACGCAGCCGCATTCCTCGAAAATCAAGAATTCGAGTAAACTCCGGTGTCCGATAAACTTCAGTTTGTCGAGGACTTAGGGAAGATCCAACTTATATCGCAGCTAGACGTCTCAGCACCTCATCGACAAACTGAAAAGTTTATCGAACATAAAACGAATGATTGAAACTACTGAGATCGAGAATCAACGTGAGGGCAAGATCGACTTGCCCTCACCTCTTTTATCCTTAGAACAATTGTCGTGGAATTACTGGTGGAGCTGGGCGCCTGATGGCCTAAGCATCTTTCGCGATCTCGATCCGCAGACGTGGGAAGAATGTGAGCACAATCCGCGACAACTATTCCTGAAGACATCTCCATACCGTCTCGCGCAGGTCGCTACTGACCCGCATTACTTGCAGCGCGTTGCGTCTATTACAGAAAAATTCAAATCGTATATTGAGGGTCCGCAACTCTGGTCGTCTTCCGAGGGCCACTCACCAATAACAACAGAAAGTCCCGTCGCTTATTTCTGCGCAGAGTACGGAGTTCACAATTCGCTGCCCCTTTACTCCGGTGGCTTGGGGATTCTCGCCGGCGATCATCTGAAGTCTGCCAGCGATATTGGCTTGCCGCTGGTGGCTATCGGTCTTCTGTATCGCTACGGCTATTTTCGTCAGCGGTTGAGGAAGGATGGTTGGCAGGAAGAATACTACGGAGAGACTCATCCGACCGAGCTGCCGATCAAGTTGGTCCGAGACGCGGACGGCAAATCGGTGCTGATCGAGGTCGCGATTCGGGGTCGTCGAGTTCTCGCACAGGTTTGGCGAGCTGACGTCGGTCGCGTCCCTCTCTACCTATTAGATACAAACATTTCTGAGAACGCTGAGACTGATAGATGGGTCACCGGACATCTTTACGGCGGGGATCGAGAGACGCGCATCGTACAAGAGATGTTGTTGGGAATTGGCGGCGTCAGATTGCTGCGTCAGCTCGGCATCAAGCCGCAAGTATTTCACCTAAACGAAGGACACTCCGCGTTTTTAACTCTCGAATTGTCGCGCGAATTGATTCAGTCGGAGAAGCTGACGTTCGGGGATGCTGCTAGGCGTGTTCGCCAACAATGTGTGTTCACCACGCACACGCCAGTCGCTGCTGGAAACGACGAGTTCGACACGACGGTTGTCAGCAACGCGTTTGGCGAGGACTATGTTCGCGAGCTTGGGTTAACGTTCGACGAGTTCGTGGCCTTCGGTCGCGTCGATCCAACGAACAAAGATGAACGGTTCGGCTTAACGCCTCTGGCAATTCGCATGTGCCGGTCAACAAACGGCGTGAGTCGCAAACACGGAGAAGTTTCGCGCGCGCTGTGGCAAAAGATTTGGCCAGGAAAGCAGCTGCACGAAATACCGATCACGCACGTGACGAACGGAGTACACGCGCCGACATGGGTATCGCCCTTGTTGCGCGATCTTTTTGAAAAGCATGTCGCCGCTGATTGGGAGACGCACCTCCGTGATCGTTCACGTTGGGAGAGTGCTGTTGCTCAAATCCCATCCGCGGATCTTTGGAAGATCCATACGTTACTGAAACAGCGGCTGGTCGCTTTTATCAGTCAGCGCTTATCACAGGCGAAGCAGCTAGTCGGATCGGTCGAAGTCTCAGAACCGTTTGATCCCAACGTCCTGACAATCGGTTTCGCGCGGCGTGTTGCCGGTTACAAGCGTTGGAACCTTTTGCTTACAGACGTCGCCCGTCTTTCACGTTTGATGAACAACGAAGAATGGCCGGTTCAGTTTGTATTTGCGGGCAAGGCTCATCCCCAAGATGATGGCGCCAAGCGAATTCTTCAACAACTAAACCAATGGCAGTATGGGCAGTCGGCGCGCGAACGAGCTGTGTTCCTGGAAGACTATGATCAGGAGATCGCGCGTCAGCTCGTTCACTCGGTTGATGTTTGGCTTAACGTACCACGCCGGCCACTCGAAGCATCTGGCACAAGCGGAGAGAAGGTCGCCATGAACGGTGGATTGAATCTCTCGATTCTCGATGGGTGGTGGTTAGAAGCGTACGATGGAACAAATGGTTTCGCTATCGGGAGCAATATTGACGAGGTTGCTGAGGCCGGCGACGTAGATCTATCAGACGCCGAATCGCTGTATGGGGTGCTAGAGGAAGAGGTGGTTCCACTCTATTACGAGCGTGACGCCGATGGATTACCGCAAAAGTGGATTACGATGATGAAGCGTGCGATTCAAACGCTGGTACCCGCTTACAACAGTGACCGGATGGTGAATGAATACGCGCGTAGGATCTATTCAGTCGTACCTAATTGAACTTTGGCCGCGCTGACAGCGAAAGTTTTTTGTAATCACCAGTTTCTCGCTGAACGGTCCCGAAAAACCGCAAAGGCCTGACCACGCCAAGGTGACACAGAGAATTGAGTGTCTTTACCTGGGATTCGGACACAGCCTTGGGCAGACATCGAACGCCTTCACCACGACTAATATGGTAGACTACCTGTCCGCCAGGTGGTTGGACGTGGAGTCAGATGGTTTCAAGCCTCACACCCGTAGCGACGCTTGTTTCAGTAATTTGTTTTAGCCCCGAATGAAATACTGCACGCTCTGCAAAGCAAAATACGAAGACACAGTCACCTTCTGTACGGTCGATGGCGAGGTTCTCGAAGAGGATCACGCGGCGCTGGTGGAAACCGTTCTCGACGGCCAATACCACATTGAAGCAATGTTAGGGCAAGGCGGGATGGGCGCGGTGTACCGTGCTCGTCACATTCTCCTGGGCGATCGTGTGGCTATAAAGGTTTTGCCGCCGCACGTGCGGAATAATTCCGACTGGCTGCGACGGTTTCGTCGCGAAGGCCAAGCGGCCCGCCGTTTTCGTCACCCGAACTCAGTTACAGTTCACGACCTGCGAACCACACCTGACGGTACGACCTATATGGTGATGGAATATGTCCAGGGACACACGCTCGATGCCGAGTTGAAGCGCCGCGGACGATTCACCGCGCAAGAAGCATTCGAGATTCTGAGTCCAATCATGAGTGTTCTAGAGACAGCACACTCAATGGGTGTGGTACACCGCGACCTAAAACCCGAGAACATCATGGTCAGCATCGAAGACAACGGTACGCCAGTTGTGAAGCTGCTAGATCTCGGCATCGCTAAGATGAGAGAAATCGCCGGAGCAGAAAGTGGGAACACTGCGCTCACGATGGCTGGACAGGTATTGGGCACTCCTTATTACATGTCGCCTGAGCAATGGGGCGAGATTCCTCGCGATCAAAGCTCAGAGATTGATGGCCGCGCAGATATCTACAGTTTGGGTCTGGTCTTTTATGAGTTACTCGCCGGTCGGCGCTGCTACACGGGAACAACTTTGCATGAGTTGCGGCGGGAACACGTGTCGACTCCTCCTCGTCCAATTAGTGAAGTTGTGCCTGATATTCCAAAAGGTTTCAGCGCGGCAATCACTAAAGCGATTTCGAAGGACCGGGGTGACCGGCAGGATACTGCAAAGCAACTCGAAGCAGAGTTGCGCGCCGGTTTGGAGGGAAGCCCTCCGCAACGAAGCAGAGCCGATGTGAACGTCGAAACGTTAGCGGGTACGGTTATCGAAACGCAGTCTGCTGGCGACACTCCGACGATAATCACGCTCGATGGTTCAGCTGAAACAAAAATAAGAGAAACGGCGGTAAGCGGTCGCAGCGATGCAACCGTAATTGAACATGCAACCGACAAAAGTGAAATAGCACCAACGATCGTTGAGCGTACGCCAGCGGTTTCGAGCGTTACCATTCCCCAGGTTCCAACGCAGACTGCATCGGTTTCGCAGCCAGTTGAAAAGAAGAAAAGTAAAGCCCCTCTTGCTGTCGCTGCGATAGTACTTCTGATGATGGCGGTCGGAGCGGGAGTCGGCGGTTTTGTGCTTTTCAACAAGTGGAAATCGCAGCCATCCAATCCAGCGGTAACCGGTGGTGTGACTCCAAACACTTCCGTTGCTGCTCAGCCTGTTGGCAATTACTGGCTGGAATTAGAGCAGCCTGATAAGAATGGATCCGCGAGAGTTGCTGGTCTGGTGCCCATCGCCTCCGGGCAAACACTTAAACTCCACTTCACTTTTAGCGAAGATGGGTATGTTTATTTGATTGGACCGGGCGGCGATACAAACCAACCGACAGCATTTCTTACGTCACGGCCGCCCGAAGGCTCCGGCTTGACCACGAACAAGGTGAAGCGAGATACGGATTTCAGTTTTCCGGGCGGGTCGAACTGGTTGGGACTGGATAAGAATGCGGGAACGGACACTTTCAAAGTGATTTTTTCGAAAACCCCATTGAATTCCCCGGCTTTTCTCGATCAACCGGTTACGTTGCAGCCGCTGACGCCGGCGCAACTCAACGAGTTGAACCAGCTCGAAGCCAAATACAAGGATTCGAAGATGGTCATGGAGCTGGATGACTCGAACAAACTGGCGCCGTCGATGCGCATCAAAGCTCCGCCCGAGCAGCTGGAGAATCCGATTATTTTCGACATTCGTATTCAACACAATAACCCGACGGCGGGGCAATGACACATTAGGAGACTTGCATGAAGTTGAGATTAGCTCTTGTTACCTTTGCGATTCTGGCGCTAACCGCGATGCCAGTCGCAGTGCTGAGTCAGGGTGGAGACGACGTGCGTGGTGCGTTTCTGGTCTCCCGTCCCAAAGAAAAACCTGCAACGACCAACACACCACCCAGAACCAGCCGGCGCAGACCAAAGTCGAATCCAACTACCTTGAAGGATCCAAAGACTACCAGCGGAGCCACGCCACCGACTGGATCGACGATGAAGACTCCGCCTTCCGAAGGAACTTCTACTGGCGCGACGCCGATAAACAAACAACGGATCGGCCTGGGTCTGACGTTGTTTAGTCGCGACTCAAATGGTAACGCTGTTCGAACCGATCCAGGCAAAGTTTTTCAGAAAGGCGACGGCGTCCGAGTTCTTCTGGAAACAAACACGGATGGTTACATCTACATCTTCAATACGACTAACAATGGATCGCCTGTGATGATCTATCCAAATGCAGAGCTCGACGAGGCTGGCAATTATCTCCAGGCGCATGTACCGTTCGAGATTCCTTCGAGCGTCGGAACCGAAGAGAGATTACGCTGGCTAGTGTTTGACGAAAACGCGGGCGATGAACGCCTGTTTCTTGTATTCACTAAAGAGCCACTCGCTGGGGTACCAATTGAAGATGAATTGATCAGTTATTGTTCGGGGAACAAGGGATGTTCATGGAAACCTACCGAAGCTGTTTGGGCCCTGGTTCAAAACGAAGCGAGCCGGCCGTTAAAAACTGATAAAGCAAAGGAGTATGGGTCGCCACAAACGCCGCGCGAGCAACAGGCTTCGACAAGGGGTTTAGGATTGGCGAAGGACGATCCGCCGCCATCGCTAATCATGATGGCTTCATCGAACACTTCCACGCTGGTAACGACACTAGATCTGATTCACAAGTGAGTACATCGTGAATAGTGAATAGTGAATAGTGAATAGCGAATAGTGAATCGTAGTTGATCAACTTATCACTATCACTTATCACTTATGACTTATGACTCGATTCACTATTCACGTTCACTATTCACTAGTGACTATTCACCATTCACGCCAGCGCACTAATCAATAGGGGAAAGAAAATGAAATTGACGGTTATGAGATGCGTCAGTGTGGTCTGTATCTTGGCCTTCGTGATCGGTTACACATTTGGATTCGTACGTGCGAACAATCGAGTCGCCGAGCCCACTGTGCAGCAAACCGATCAAGCGGGCACGGATCTTAAGGAAGGTCGTCGTTTGCTGAAGCGCGGGCACGCTGACCAAGCTCTTATTCATTTGCAAAACGCGCTCAAGCTTTACACGTCCGCTAACAATCCGCGGGGGATGGCAGCCACGCAAAAAGAACTCGGCGATCTTTACCTGCGACAGGGACAGTATTCAGTTGCGCTCGACTATTACCAAAAGTCGCTCGAGGGATTCATGGTAGCGCGTGCAAAGCCTGATCTCGCGAAAGCCGCGGCAGGAATCGCCGACGACCAGTTCAATTCCAATCTTATGCTGGCAAAAATAGGTGAGGTTAATTTCCGGCTAGGTCGTACTTCAGACGCTTTGTCTGCGTACAGTCGCATGGTGGTGAAGAAACCGGAGAGTGCTGCTGCGAAAGTTGGCCGACGCTTCGGGGGCTTCGGTGCAATCGTCGGAGGTATTTCTACCGGCAACGTTTCAGTCGCCGCTCCCACAAGCGCATTGACAGTCGCGCTCGAAGCAAAGAAGGAGCTCGATGAGTATCGCGTCGCGATTGTCTACTCGAGTTATGAGTTGGGTTTGGGACGTATTGCCTTCGCCGGGAATGATCTCCCGACGGCCCAAAAGCATTTTCAGAATGCGCTTGACGCGTTAGGAAGTAGTATTGCCGGCATCGCTAGCCTCGGCCAGACAAGACGCTTCCGCGCCGCCGCCCGCACGAGCCTTGGCGATGTGCTTCTGCGACAAGGGAAGTTCAAAGACGCGACAAAGTTTTACAACGATGCGAAGAAAGGCGCGCAGGATGATAAGCGCCTTGATTTGATGTGGCCTGCGCAACGCGGTATTGGCCGCAGTCTCTGGCTGCAGGCATCACAGGAAAAAGATCCAAAGAAGGCGACATCGTTAAAAGAATCCGCGCTGACGAACTACCGCGAGTCGTTGGCGACGATTGAAACTTTGCGACAGGGAAGTTTGCGAGCCGATGAAGCGCGCACGACATTTCTCGCTACTATCAAAGATGTTTTCGATGAGGCGGGTTCGGCTTACGCAGAACTCGCGTTGACAGGTTCAACCGCCGGATCTCCGCTTACTGCGAAGCCGTTGGAATACGCAGCTGAAGCTTTCAAGATCAACGAACAGTCGCGTGCACGATCGTTGTTGGATCTTTTGGTCGAAACCGATGCCGCGATTTCTGAAGGCGTTCCGGCCGAGTTACTCAAACGGAAGCAAGACAATCTGGAGCGCCAGCAGGAGATTGCCGAAATTCTGACCGGGGTAACGATCTCGAGCGAGGATCTCAAGAAGAAACCGGCTGAACTCGATAAAGAGCTTGAGTCGCTCCAAACAGAGTATGAAGCTATTGAGAATGAGATTCGCACCGCCAGTCCACGTTACCGTTCGCTCACTGAAAATCAACCGCTCAGTCTCGCCGATGTCCAGCAAAAGGTCCTCGATGATCAGACAGTGCTGCTCGAGTATGCGTTGAGGTCAGACGCGTCGTATCTCTGGGCGGTCAGTAAGACCGCGGTAACGCTCAACAAATTGCCCGCGCGTGACACTGTGGATCAGTTAGCCACTGCTCTCCGCGCGCAGTTGATACCTTCGCAACTCCAAAGACGAATTGTCGGTATCGACGTTGCCGAGGCCAACCGCGGACTCGGTATTACCGCGGCGGCGCCGACGGACACCGCTCCTTTTGTAACCGCGGCGAATGGCGTCTACAAGGCAGTCGTTGAACCAGCCGCGACGATGACGACGGACAAGCGACTGCTAATCGTCGCTGATGGTGCCCTCAATTACATTCCCTTTGAAGTGCTTCTTAGTTCGGCAACTCCCGGCGACTTCTCTTCGCTGAGTTATCTGGTCAAAACTAACGAGATTATCTATGCGCCATCAGCCTCGGTTGTTGGCTTCATCAAACAACAACGTGGACCAGCTAGCAGCAAATCGATGCTGATCATTGCCGACCCGGTTTTCAATTCCAACGACACACGAGCACAGAAAGCACCAGCAGCAACTGCACCCGCTGAAGTGCGGGGTCTTGGAATCCAAAGCGCGCTCACTGATGTCGCGGGTCAGACACCAGCTACCACGTCAGGGCAAATGCAAGGTCTGCCTTTGACGCGTTTGATAGGTACACGAACCGAGGCCGAACAGATCGCGCGCCTGGCCAAAACCTCTGGAGGTCAGACTGACGTCTGGCTCGACCTCGACGCGAGTGAAGACAATCTAACGACGCGCGACATTAGTAAGTACCGGATTATTCACGTAGCGACCCACGGCCTGTTGAACGCCGAGCGTCCACAATTCACTGGCGTCGTCTTTTCGCTGGTCGGTAATAAGAGTCGCGACGGTTTTCTACGAACTGATGAAGTGTTCAACCTGCGACTCGGGTCACCGCTAGTCGTACTTTCAGCCTGCGAGACAGGCCTCGGCAAGGAGAAACGCGGCGAAGGCGTAATGGGACTAACGCGCGCGTTCATATATGCCGGCGCGCCGACAGTAGGGGTTAGCCTTTGGTCCGTCGCTGATAAATCAACCGCTGACTTGATGACGGATTTCTACAGTCGACTGCTTACCGGCGGAGGAACCTCGGCTTCCGGCGCTTTACGAGCGGCGCAGCTGACGATGATTTCCGGGAAGAAATACAGCGCACCCTTTTACTGGGCGCCGTTCGTTCTTGTCGGCGATTGGAATTAGTTACGTTAGTTTCGATCAAGACCAGGTGGCCGTGCTCGCTGCGCGGCCACTTGTCGTTTCCGCTTTAAACCGAGAATTCCCGTCAACCCTGTTAGCAGCAACAGTGCTGTCGTCGGTTCAGGAATAGTCGCCGTTGCAGCTGTACCTTCAATCACGAGGTTGTCCAGGCGATTGTTACCGGTAGACGAAGTACTACCGTTGAAGACAATCCGAAAAGCCGCGCTCGGGTTATCGTTCAGGCCCGGGATGGCTGACAGATTGAAAATCACAGGCGTTGAGCCAAACGCCGTGGCTGGTGTGTACGGGCTACCAAAGTTAACGAAAGTCAGACCGTCGAGGCTGTATTGAAATTGATTGGCATTAAACCCAGTGCTTGTCCCTTGCGTTGCGAAGCTGACAATGATGTTCGCAAATCCCAGAGTGCTTACACTGAATGTGATATTACGACCATTGTTCGCTGTTCCAGTTCCGCCTTGTAGCGACAATGCCTGTCCCGCTGGCGCACCAAGTCGCGCATTTGTCGTAGTTCCGGCAGCGAAAAGAATGTTGGCGACATTAAAGTCGCTCATGAGTGTCCCGGTGCCGAAGTCGGCGAGCAGGTCAGAATCATTGAAATTCCAAATAGTGATTTCAGTTGCGTGGGTTGAAGTTGCTCCGAGTAGCAGCATCAGTAGAACGAAGCTGATATCAACGAACATTCTCCTGCGCAGACGAGTGTTTGGTTGAGGAAACATGAACTTTCTCCTTATGAGGTTTATGCGTAGTTGTAGCTACGATTGAGAAAGTAAGAATCTGTGTAAGAGATTCGTGAGGCTATTCAGTAAGTCGCCCGGCTCAGAGGACAGCCAAAGCTTTCTCAGGTCGCGGCAGGATATGCCCATTGTGTTCGTTCGTCAATAGAAAAATAGTTCATTGAAGATTGTTGATTGATGATTGTTGATTGCAAAGTTCCAAAGTCCAAAAACCAATGGTCACTCCGGGGCATCGACGTGTATTCACATTGGGCATTGGGCGTTGGATGTTGGACTTAGGACATTGGACCGTTGAACTTTGGACACAATCTACAATCTACAATCGTTAATCTTCAATGTTAATATCAAACGAGGGAAGGTCAGAATGGGATTTCAGACGATCGTCGATACTGGCGCGCTCGACAGCTTGATGGATAATTCTAATGAGCGACCGGTAGTTGTCTTCAAACACAGTCTCGCATGTCCGATAAGCGCGGTGGCGTACCGCGAGATGCAAAAGCTCGATGGCGAAGTTGTGCTCGTTGAGGTTCAGAACGCTCGCCAAGTGTCGCGTGAACTCGCAGACCGGACCGGTATCCGTCACGAGTCGCCGCAGGTGATTGTGTTCCGCAATGGCAAAGCGGTTTGGAACGCTTCGCACTATGATGTCAAAGCACACGTAGTCAGCAAGGCGTTGGAAGCACATGCATAAGTGTGGTCTGGATTGATAAATGGCCGAGAGTTTTGGATCGACAGTTGAACCGCGCGAGATCAAACACGAAGACGACTTCAGCTTGCGGATCACATGGGCCGACGGTCGCCAGTGTCTCTACCGCGCCGCCGAGCTTCGACGTGCATGTCCGTGCGCGCAATGCGTCAATGAATGGACGGGTGAACGCGTGCTGAAACCTGAGAACATTGATGAGGACCTCCAGATTTCGGATCTGAGTATTGTCGGCCGATATGCTCTGAACTTTCGCTGGAGCGACGGTCACGAGACCGGGATTTACAGTTTTAGGTATTTGCGAGAGTTGTGTGAAAGGAGAGCTTAAAACTTAGAGCTTGGTACTTTGTTTTTCGCTTCCAGGCAACGAACAAAGCACAAGCCCAAAGCACGAAGTACGAAGTACTTATCAGGCATGAACGAACGAGATATCTTCAACGAGAAGGAAGAAACGAAGAAGGCCAACTACAGTTGTCCGTACTGTCGTGAACGTGCGGATTACGACGTTCGCTGGATGAAACGCACACGTAAACCTCAACCTCCTCGAGGGGCAAGCGAACAGGACAAGGCACGTTTCCGCAACTCGCGTGACTACATGGTGCGCATCGACGACATGTTGGTTTGTCGAAACATGCGATGCCGCAAACGTTTTGACATTCCGAGCTCTCAGACCGTCGTCTTCATCTAGCGCGTGGAACAAAGTGACTATTGTCCGAAAACCGCCACACCTGAATTCCCAGCGTATCTACTCCCCTTGAAACCTTCGCGATTATCGTTCAAATTTGGACCGCATAATTGGCTCGCTCGTTGCAGTTGAAGCGGTCGGCGCAGTTGGTTCTAGCTTCGATCCGCTGCCTAAATCAAATGACCCGGCACCTTCTCGAGGCATCGGGATACTGGCTGACCGATACATATCATGACTGAAACACAAGAATTCGCCGGCGCTTTCAAATCAAATAATTCTTTTCTCACTCCCCTCGAACGGCGCTTAGCCCCGATCGTTCTGCCACGCATCCCGTCGTGGCTGGAAACTTATCATTTGACCCTCTTAACGCTGTTGTGGTCGGCATCGATACTGCTCTTTTCATACCAGGCGCGAAATGACCTGCGCTGGCTATGGCTGGTTTCTCTGTGCATCTTTCTCCAATACGTGACCGACCATTACGACGGCAAGATCGGTAAATACCGCAACACGGGACTCGCCAGATGGGGCTATTACATGGATCATCTGCTCGACTACTTCTTTCTATGTTCGGTCATAATCGGTTATGCGTTCATTCTTCCTGACCGATCCCGTTATCAGATACTCTTCACGCTAGCTATCTTTGTCGGCTTCGAAGTGAGCACTTTTCTGGCATTCGCCGCGACTGACAAGTTGAAGATCAGCTATCTGAAGTTCGGACCTACTGAATTCCGGCTCGCACTAATCATCATTAACGCTCTTCTTATTCAGTATGGAACCCGTCCCATGGCGAGTAGTTTGAAATACGTGAACATCGGAGGCGCCATCGGCCTCGGGCTCGTTGTCTACCGTACTCATAAATTGGTTTGGCAATTGGATATGAGGAACAAACAGGCCCTGCTTGAGCGCGATTCTGTCTGAGTAAGTACCATTTAGGCTACAAATGTGTACCGTTTGCGACCAAATCTGTCTCCGATAGGCCTCACCCTAAAAATCCAATGACCCAAATCAATCGTATTTTACGCGTATACAAGCAGAGTCAGATCTGTGGCCTTCTCCTTGCAAGGTTTAGCAGCACCTGACGTTCCTACACAAGAAAAACGGGAACCGGCCAACGGGAAATTCGTTGGATACAGGTAGATTCAGCAGATTTAAGAAAAACTAACCATGTCAGAGAAAAAACAAGTTCGTATAGTGAAAAAGGGCGAAAAGAAGAGTCCTGTTGTCAAAGTGAAAACCAATGCCGCGCGAGAGACGGCGCGTGAAATGGTCGACACAGTGACGAATTGGGTTAACGAGTTTCAGCAGAGACGTCGTAATGAAACGACAGTTGCACTGAGAATTCTTTCGAAGACCCCGCGCGGAAGCGAAGCCTAAACCTCACTCCCCATTTAAACAACTCGAGATTTAAGCTGAGTTCAGGCTTTGCTATGTGTGGGCGTGTCTTCATAGGCGCGCGATCGGCGCGCGGTATTCGCGGCGAACGATACTGAATCGTTGACACTAAAACGGCGTGGCGATAGCATCCCAGTTGTTCGTAATACTTACTCTCGTCCCAAGGGATCATGAACAGCAAGAGGTCTACTCGAAAGAGTGAGAAGCGACAACCAGCCCGTCCGATTTTCGACAGCATTCGTAAACCAACCGCGCCTCCCGGTCATCCACTATCACGTGCGAAGCCCGACGAAATTGCGCGACCAGCGGGTCGCAAGGCCAAGCACAAAACCCGACCTGAAGTGAACGACGACGAGTTGTAGGTTCTCGCACCGTCCACATGAATACGGAATCGTCAGTTGCTGCCCTCTTCATCAAGCAAGCGTCAGAGTTTTTGGTATCGGAATACTTGCCAAAAATCGAACGCTGTCTTGTACAGTTAGACGACGATCAGATCTGGTGGCGTGCGAACCCTCAGTCAAATAGTATTGGCAACCTCGTGCTGCATCTTTGTGGGAATGCACGGCAGTGGATTATCTGCGGGCTTGGCGGAGAGACCGATCAGAGACATCGTGACGCAGAGTTTGCGCAGAGGGACGTCATTGAGCGAGATAAGTTAGTCGAGCTTCTGCGATCGACTGTAGCCGGTGTCGCCGAGACATTGAGCCGCCTTGACGAGAGAACCCTTCTTCAAACGCGCGTGATACAAGGAAACGACGTCGATGTCCTCTACGCCATCTTCCATGTAACCGAACATTTCTCGATGCACACGGGGCAGATCATCATGCTGACGAAAATGCTCGTATCGCGCGATATGGGTTTCTATGGATTTGACGATGGCGTGCCGATTCATCGTTGGTGAATACGACTTCTTCCAAAAGTTAACAGTTCATGTTTAATATAGGCACGCTCTGCAATTAATCCCCGCCAGAAAATGTCTGGCCCATATTCGGAGGCTTAATCTGAATGACTTACGTCGTTGCTGAACCTTGCGTGAATTGTCGTTACACGGATTGTGCGCTCGTTTGTCCTGTCGAAGCTTTTCACCTCGACGATGACATGCTCGTGATCAATCCCGAGACGTGCATCGATTGTGACGCATGTGTTCCAGAGTGTCCCGTCGAAGCAATTTTCCCCGAGGGTAGCGTGCCGCCAGATTGGGCAAATTTCACGCAGATGAACGCCGACCGAGCACTGAGCGGTTTACCGACTATCACCGCGCGTCTCGATTCACTCTGCGAATAACTGAAACTGAATGAAGAAACGCACAAAGCGTTTAGTGGGCGGTATGGCCCTCGCGGCCGGAGCATTAGGCGTCGCGAGCGCTTTTTTGAAGAAGAAGAACGTGCGAACGAAACGAACAAAAAAACCTCTGAACGTTTGGGCACGTCCAGGAATGGAAGTGACGTTTCGTGCTGAATTGATGCCGGGCAGGGAAGGCGACGACAGGACCTTCCGTGTAAAAGAGTTATTGCCGAGCGGCCGCGTGTTGCTGCATGGAGTTGACGGCGAACACGCTGAGAAAGAATTTGAGCGTATTCAATAAAAGCCTGCTTGTCACCACGAGTAGGTCTTACCTGGTTCCATCACTGACAATTTCGGAATATTCAAATCCGCCAGTTGCGCAATGATCTTCTCTCGATAAGTTGGCTTGAGGTGGACCGCGAGGATGTCCATACCGTTATGACTCAGCTTCTTAAGTTCCTCACCGAGCGAGGCTGGAGTGAAATGGCGGGATACTTCCGCCAGCTGCGACATCTCGTTAGGGAATGAAGCTTCGATAAGCAGTGCGTCGAGATATTTCGTTCCATTCACTGCCCGCCAGAAATCGTCGGTTTCTGCAGTGTCAGAGCTGAAGGCTATGCTTACTTTCTTGTCGGCGACAATCAAGCCGATAGTCGGCACGATGTGATTTACTGGGATTGCTTCGACCGTGAGGTGCGCAACGCTGAATGGCTTTCCGATAGGGATTGGCACATATTCCATCACTGGTCCAAAGTCGTTGCTTAACTCTGAAAACCGTGGATAGACGTTCCAATTAAAAACGTCTTTTTCCAGGAGTTCGATGACTTCCGGCGTCGCGTGCACGCGCATCGGTTCCTCGAGAGTCGCGAACAAATCATCGATGAAGATGGGCAGACTTGCGATATGGTCCATGTGCGGATGAGTGACGATGATGTCCCGCACATCGATCCTTTCTTGTTCAGTGAGAGCAATCGCGATACTGCCGGCATCAATCGCTACGCGCGAATCTATGAGAAAACACGTCAAACGCTGTTCGAGGGTTGCGTGCCCGTCGGCGTCAAATGTGCTCGGTAAGAGTTGAATTCGCACGGGGGTTAGCCCTGGTGAAACGACCGCTGTGTGGCTGATATCCAGTATAAGTCAGAATCTGTAAAGGCCGTTAACTTTTAATTTCTTATGTTGGTGTGGGCCCACGCAGCCTAACGAGTATTGGCGGACCCGCGAGTTTCATGAAGAAGCGATTGCAGTATTTGCAGGTACGCATTCTCGAGTTCGCGAACATCGTGTTTCGATGAGTGCAGTCCTCTCGCAACTCGACTGCGATGAAATGCTAACTCGCTGGCGAGTTGGTTAAGCCGCATCCGTTTTCGCCAGGTGCTGACGCCGCCGCGTGAAAAGGCGTTGAACGAAGATCCCATTCGTCCCCTGACACTTCCCAATTGATCGTACTCTTCACGCGTGAACAGTCCGCCCTCTAAATCACGAAGCAAGAATTCGCGTACGACCTGACCTTCGCGACGCAAGCCCAGAATGATAATCACAATCATAATGGCAAAGGCGGGCACCATGATTAACACATAGGTGAGAAGGAACGCGGGCCCACCGCCGAAAGCAGCAGAACCATTCCAAATAAAGTGCATGAATATAGCCAGCAGCAGTCCTGCGATCGGCAGCAGGATTTTCACCGCTGCGTTTCGAGATTGCCGGGCAATACCTAATCCGATTCCCGTGAGACTCGTAAAGAGAGGATGAGAGAAAGGCGCAAGAGCGCCACGAATGATGAAAGTAGCCGTGAGACCTGGACCTCCGTCGTCCAAAACGGCTTTGCCGTAGTAAAGCACGTTCTCAGTCATCGCGAATCCGAGCCCAGCGAGTGAGGCATAAACGATCCCATCGATTACTCCGTCAAACTCATCTTTACACCAGATAAAGAATGCAAACAGGATTACAGCTTTGCCGATCTCTTCGACGATCGGCGCGGAAAAGACTGCAGCAAAGAGCTCTCCTGCTTTGAAATCTCCGGCGAGCGACGCCGCGATGTATCCAGCGGTCGTGTTGAAAAGAAAGGCAAAGAATGGAGCGACGAGCACGCCCCAGAAGAAGGCGGTCCCCAGCATCCAGAGTGGCTCTGATTCATATCTATCGATCCATAACACTAATGCAAGATAAAGTGGGACCGGAATCGTTGCGGTTATAAAGCCAAGCACGAACGGGACTGGTCCCGTTTCGACTCCGATAACCAGCAACACCAGCAGGCCCAGGCCGATTGCGATCAGCAGGGCGATAAGCGCGAGCGCGATTCTGATCCCGCTCACTTGCGCGGTCGGCTTGAGAACAATTGTCGGCGAGTATTGAGTAGGTTGGATCATGATCGGTTTTATCGAGCGCAGGTTAGATGGCGTCCACCATCGATCGAGTAAGTTGCACCGGTAATCCATCGCGCTTCCCCTGACGCAAGAAAGGCGACCAGCGCTGCTATTTCTTCCGGTTGGCCCACTCTGCCCAGCGGGTGTGTTTGTTTTGAATGTTCGAGGAACGCTTCATAAGCATCACTGTTCATGCCGCCTCGCTTATGTATCTCCGTGATCACAACTCCGGGATTCACCGCATTGATCCGAACGCCCTTCGCGGCGACTTCGAGCGCGCTACAGCGTGTAAGTTGGTCGACAGCAGACTTTGATACGCAATAAGCCAGCACACCGGGAAACGATCTCAATCCGGTCACACTAGAAACGTTAACTACATTGCCCTTGCGTTCGATCAGATGAGGCATTGCTTGTCTCATTAAACGAAATACCGCACGGACATTCACGTTCATCATCTCATCCCACGCCTCGTCAGATGTATTCTCGATTGTGCCGGTGCTGATATGTCCGGCGGCGTTCACGAGAACGTCGAGGCCTCCGAACCCTTCGACAGCTTGTGAAATCACGGCATCCGCTTCGGCAGCGATTGCGAGATCAGCTTTGATCGGCAAGGCTTCTCCGCCGGCGCTCTCAATCGCATCGGCTACAACGGCAAGGGCATCTTGTTTTCTTCCAATGCAGGCGACTTGCGCCCCCTGTTTCGCAAAAGCAATCGCGCATGCCCTTCCGATTCCTGAGGTGGCTCCGGTTACCAGCACAGCTTTGCCAGAGAACTGCCGTCCGTCCATATGTTTGTTCCTTTCCGTCTGGGGTGCTCACAAGTGCTAGATGATATATTGACAGCGCGATCCCAAAAAGCCGACTATTGGGCGGTTCGGATTCTGGTTGCGGCTTCCGTTCCAAACGATACAGCACGCGAATAGTAATTTGTTCTCCCGACAACGAGGCAAGCGTTGGGTAACAGCTCCGCCGATCAATTCTTCCCAAGAAACTCCCGAACGCAGTCGCGCTCTATGTCTGGGGCCCGTAGCCGCTCTGCGAAGGCAAAGATGCCTTCGAGCGCCGGTTACCTGGTGGTCGCAATCGTCTTCGCTGTTTTGTTGTTTCTATTGCTGTGGTGGATGCTAGTGAGCGGCGGCGACGAAGCTCCTTGGTTGCCCGCGGGCCTGATTACGGCGGTGTTTTTGTTGGTTGCTTTGTCGGCACGCGAGGTTTTAATGAGGCGTGCCTGGACGCGCTATCTCCTCGAGAACGGTATCAAACCGCATTCAAGCAATCGTCCTTCGCATAGCGCAACACAGAAGAAAACTTTTTCAGTCTCACTCCACTCAGCTGCGCTGCGCGCGATTCAAAAGCAATCAGCCGCAGCAGACCTTCCAGGCGCAACGCCTGACGCACATCTCGATGTGGCTTTGCTGTGTCAGGATTTTCTAGCCGGCACTGATGAGGTTCTTCGTTCCGGAAACTTCAGTAGCGAGAAGGGAATCGCGCTAAAGTCCGGACAAGAACGGGTGCGCGAGTTACACAAGCACCATCTATTGATCTGGGCGCGAGATCAATCGCGAGCGTTGACCCACGAAGCCCAGCACAAAGCGCGAACTTCGGATAAGATTGAGACTGCAAACAAGGCTCTCGAGTGTATCGATTCGGCGCTTGTAATGTATCCGAATGAAGTTGAATTGAATGAGTCAAAGATTGCGATCGCGGAGTTTATCGCCTCAGTTCGAGTGGCGCATTGGGTTGAATTGGCGGAGCGATCGACCTTCAAGGGCCAATACCGTCGGGCAATCGATAGATACAAAGACGCGTTGTTTTATCTAAATGACAAAGCGGTGAAACCGGAGATCAGGGCTGCGGCGACCGCACGGATCGAAGGGGAAATTGGGAAGTTGCGCGATCGTTTACGAGCGAAAAACAGGCCTGAAGAAAGCACACCCGGCTAGACCCGCGGAGTCACTTTATGACGTTTCAAAGGTGTCCGAAGTGTGGCAGTTCAAGACTGCGAAGAGGTTATAAGCGCACACCGCTGCCGCTCCGGCTGGTTGGCATCTACCACCTTTTGTGCGATCATTGCAACTTGCTTTTTACCGGCTTTGTATTGCCTGGTACGTTTAAGAGTCATCGCCGGAAAAAACACCGACACAAACGGCGGGAAGCGTGAGTTGGCCGGACCATCGAGACTGGATCAGGATGGTCCTGCATATTTAGTCAATTTAAAACCTGAAGCAGTGAGAGATGTCATGAAAGTTCTGAACCTGTTATCGCCAGTTGTAGCTCTTGTGTTGGTGGCGCTGCCACTAAACGCGCAGGAACAACAAACACAGGCCCCATCCAGCGCCCCCTCTTCATCAACATCAATATCATCGCTCGATACGCAGGGCATTAAAAAGTATTTGTTGGGACCCGGCGACGTCCTGGATATTCGGTTCTTCGGACAGTCAGAATTGAACACTGCAGCGTCTGTGGACAGTGAGGGTAATCTCAGTTCGTTACCTTTTATCGAAACTCCGATTCGCGCGAAGTGCCGAACGGAAAAAGAAGTTCAGCAGGACATCATCGCTGCGTACTCCAAGCTAATAAACAAACCTCAGATCAGTGTTCGCATAGCCGAGCGCAATAGTCGGGCGCCCGCAACTATATTCGGTGCCGTGCGAACGCCCCAGCGTGCGCAAATGCAACGTCGAGTCCGTTTGAATGAATTGATGGCTCTGGCGGGTGGTTTCACTGAACGCGCAGCAGGCACGATTCAGATCCTCCACACTGAGCCGCTTATGTGTCCGGAACCTGGTGAGGAATTAGAATCGGCACCCATTGACGGAACGAACATTCCGCTGGAGGTAGTGCAGATCGGAGATCTACGAGCGGGCAAGAAGGAAGCGAATCCGACAATTCGACCTGGTGACTACGTGTTGGTGACTGAGGCCGAACCGGTTTACATCACAGGCAGTGTGTTGTCACCGTCAGGGATCTACCTTCGCGACAAACTAACATTAGGTTTAGCGCTGGCAATGGTTGGTGGGCCGCGAAAGGAAGCAAAACTATCTGATGTCCGCATCTATCGGCAAAAGCCGGGTACAACCGAGAGGGAAATAATCAAAGTTGATTTCGGGGCGATTAAAAAGAATCAGGCAGCAGACGTCGTCCTGCAACCCTACGATGTGGTAGAGGTGGGGGAAGCGAGCCCGTTCAGCGGCAGCCGGATTGGTAGCACCTTGCTGCAAGCGGTGACAGGTGGATTGACTAGTACTCTGACCACCGGCCTCCCGAACCGGATTATTTATTAATTGATAACGTCCATACCGCTCATTCCAAGACGGCGTTAGTAGTTCGTCGGTGAGCGGTATTGTCATGACTGGAGTTGACCTTATAAATGAACACAAGAAGAAACCTGGCGGCCGATCGACGCCGGAGGAAATTGATAACCTTCGGTTGGTCGTTGGCGTTGCTACTGGTAGTAGTTGTCCTAATCGCCTTTGAAAAAACGGCAATACTCTACATCCTGGCCACGCTCGGAGTGACTGCGATCCTGATGGTCGTGGCGTTTGCTGACTTGGACCACAAGGATGCGGGAACGCTGGAAGAGTCGTCCGCAAAGGGAGATTGATCAGGGAAAATGCTAAAAAAAGCGATGGTCCAACTCCATTATTGACCCAATCGCTCACACTTATACACGCTATAAACGAATCGCGAAGATCGCGCATGATCCTCGCGGTTTTTTCTGTGTGTTAACAAATCCGATAGGTTGAAAGTTTAGACGGACTATTGCATAATCCGGCTGCGTTCACCTCCCCGGTGAACGAAGTGGTCGCGTGGGGTGAGGACACGTGGCCTTAGGGTGGGGGCTGTGGGAGGTCCCCGCCCGCTTTTTTGTCCACCAAAGATTTTCAATTTAAAAAAACTCCTGTTGACGTAGATTTTCAACTGCGTAAAATCCAACAGCCATACACCGAGTAGAAGCCGAGGAGATTTGCGCCAAGCTAGTGGGCGCATGACATGGGGTTTTTCCAGCGATCACGGCGAAAGTTCAAGCTCTGGCTTTACAAGGGCGGACGACAGACACCTTCAACGCGGGATCATTCAGTTGCGCACAGGCAGCATCCGTGGTGGAAGGTGATGTGTCTCACAGGCGTCGATTATTTTTCGACGCTCGGTTACCAACCTGGTATCGCATTTCTAGCAGCTCAAGCATTATCTCCAGTCGCGACCCTGGTCCTGGTCCTACTTACACTCTTCGGTGCACTGCCAATCTATAGTCGCGTCGCTGCCGAGAGTCCTCACGGCGAGGGATCGATCGCGATGCTTGAGCGCCTGCTTTCGCGGTGGAAAGGGAAGCTATTCGTCTTAGTTTTACTGGGGTTCGTCGCCACTGATTTTATTATTACGATCACGCTCTCGGCCGCCGACGCCACAGCTCACATCATTGAGAATCCTTTTACACCAGCCTTGATGAAGCACAGCGTTGGAGTAACTCTGGCGCTGATCGCGGTTCTCGGCGCCATTTTTCTGAAGGGCTTTAAGGAAGCGATCGGTATCGCGGTGTTGCTGGTCTTTGCTTACCTAATACTTAACCTCGTCGTCATCACGTTTGGTCTGTATCAACTTATCACGCATCCGGTTCATATTCCGGAATGGAAAGCTGCGATGCTCAATCATCCCGATGTACACGGCAACATGTGGCTCATCGTTGGCGTATCGCTGATTCTATTCCCGCGACTTGCGTTAGGACTGTCAGGGTTTGAAACCGGCGTGGCAGTAATGCCGTTGGTCCATGGTGGCCAAGACGTAGACACGGAGGATCTCCGACACCTTCAGATCTCGCGAACAGCGCGCCTTGAGAGCCCCGCAGAGCAGCGCGTGCTTGCTGCTCGCATTAAGAACACGAGAAAGCTTCTGAGTACAGCCGCGGTGATCATGAGTGTGATGTTGGTCACGAGCAGCGTAGTTACAACTACGCTAATACCGCCTCACGAATTCCAAGAGGGTGGCCAGGCGAACGGAAGGGCACTCAGCTACCTGGCCCATCATTATCTTGGCGACATCTTTGGTAGTGCTTACGACTTGAGCACGATTCTTATCTTGTGGTTTGCAGGTGCGTCTGCGATGGCCGGGCTTCTCAACATCGTACCTCGATATCTGCCGCGATACGGCATGGCTCCCGAATGGGCTAGGGCCACCCGGCCGTTGGTGTTGGTCTACACGTTAATCGCCTTCTCAGTGACAATTCTCTTTCGTGCGGATGTAGATGCACAGGGAGGCGCTTATG
>DATIBJ010000181.1:0-8622 GCA_035457565.1 Pyrinomonadaceae bacterium
AGCGGGGGCAAGCCACCCTTCCTAACTGCGATTACCGGAGCTTGAGTACTTCAGATGAAGCTTGACCGCCGATCTTATGAACCTTGAATCATCGAGCCCCGCGCCTGCTCCTGTCTACTGCTCCTGCCCCTCATCTAAGGCTTTACAACTACGGCCGGAATATTCTGATCGCGCACTAACTGATTGAAGGCCGGAACGTCAGTCTTCATGATCTGCGAGAAGCGCTGAAGCTGCGCGTCGATCGCCCCTGCGACTTCGTCGTAAACCATTTGTGACTGCGCCGTCGGAGCGGCCTCCGCGCTTCCCACCACTCCGCCTAATGCCGCAAGCTTGTTGTTTAGCCGAATCGGGAAGTTCAAAGGATCCTGATTACTTTGATTCTTGGTTTGATAAAGCGCTTCTTCCACCGAAGTCAGGTTCTTATTCAGCGCGGCGCCCGCGTCGTTGATTACCTTTGCCCCTGGGTGACCAGCGACACGCTTCATCAAATCCTCGACCTGCCGTCGCACATCTCTGATTTGAATAATCGCGTTATGTGTCTCGGTCAGCTTGTCGCGGATTCTCAAACCCAATTCCACTTGCTTCGCATAGTCAGCAGGAGTGGTCGAAAGCCGTGGATCGGCTTTCACTTCAAACGGTTGCGTAAAAGTCTTGCCGTCCACTGTCAGTTTCACCTGATAATTACCGGGAGCGATTTTTGGGCCACGTGTTTCGCCGGCCCAAAGAATCATGCCTGGAAAGCGAACTGCATCCGCATATCGCATGTCCCAAGTGAATCGATTCAAACCTGCGTTCATCGAAACTGTCGGTGCTGGCCCACCGCCACCAAATCCACCTTCACCACCGCCAGCTGGTGCTGCCGGTTGAGCAGTAGTTGGGGTAGCTCCCGGACGTTCAACGCGCCCAGTGAACTTACGAATCGACTTTCCAGCCAGATCTAAAAACTCAAGTTGAATATCGCTCGTTGGCTTATTAGCCAGGTAGTAATAAACAACAGCACCGCCGGCAGGATTTCTGCCAACAGTCGCAGTTGGACCAAGCGGAAACCCACCACCGCCAGGCATCCGGTAAGCCCCCTTCGGCTTGAATAAAGTCGTTTCTGAGGCCTTGCTGAATCCGCCCGCATCCATGATCTGGTGGAGCATCGGAAGATCATCGAAGATCCAGAACGATCTTCCCTGCGTAGCGGCTACTAACT
Organism: Pyrinomonadaceae bacterium; assembly: GCA_035457565.1. GTDB lineage: Bacteria > Acidobacteriota > Blastocatellia > Pyrinomonadales > Pyrinomonadaceae > PSRF01. Next base: position 1,199 of record DATIBJ010000181.1, read on the forward strand.
CTCTTTCACGTTTGTGAATGGCGAGATCAGTTATAGGCACGATCGGTAGATTGAATTGAAACGACTGCCAGTTGGCGCCGTTATCGAACGAGATGTAAATGCCCGTTTCGGTCCCGGCGTAAAGAAGTCCACGCTTGTTCGGATCTTCTCTAATAACTCTCGTAAAAGCGCTGTCAGGAATTCCGTTGGTAATTTTCGTCCACGTGCGACCGTAGTCGGTGGTTTTGTACAGGTACGGGCGATTGTCGTCCCACTTGTACATCGTCGCCGCTACGTATGCGGTCCCTGCATCGTGAGCTGAAGCGTCGATGGAATTGATCTGAATCCATTCGGGCATGATGCTCGTCGGCGGTGTCACAGTCGACCAGTTCTTGCCACCATCACGAGTCAACGATATGACCCCATCATCGGCGCCGACCCAAATCACACCCGGCTGCACTGGCGACTCCATCACCGTGAAAATGGTGTCGTAATACTCTACGCTTGTGTTGTCTTTTGTTATCGGCCCGCCGGAAGGTCCTTGTTTGGATTTATCGTTGCGAGTCAGATCCGGACTGATGATCTCCCAGCTTTGTCCCTCGTTGGTTGATTTGAAGAGGACGTTTCCTCCGAGGTACATCGTATTCGGATCGTGAGGTGAAAAGACGATGGGGAAATTCCATTGGAATCGATACTTCGAAGCGTCAGCGCCTCCACCCATCGGATTGTTAGGATAAGGATTGATATCGCGGAGTTGACCTGTTCGGTGATCGTAACGTGTCGTCAGCCCGCCGTAGGAACCGGCGAAAATAATATTTGAGTCCTTTGGCGACGGTGCGATCCAGCCGGACTCACCTCCACCAACGTCATACCAGTCGCGCTCTGTAATTCCACCCTCTGTAGTGCGACTCGCAATCTTCACGGTCGAGTTATCCTGTTGCGCTCCGTAGACGTGATACGGAAAGTCGTTATCGACAGTAACTCGATAAAACTGAGCCGTGGGCTGATCCTGTTCGGTCCAACTTCGCCCGCCATTGAAAGAAACATTCGCTCCACCATCGTTACTTTCAATCATGCGGTTGGGATCATCGGGCGCGATCCATAAATCATGATTGTCGCCGTGTGGCACTTGGATACCAGTGTAAGTTCGGCCCCCGTCATTCGATCGATAGAAACCCGTGTTTAAGACATACATGGTGTCGGCGTTCTTTGGATCTGCGTAGATGCGCGTGTAGTACCAGGCGCGCTGTCGCAGACGGCGTTCCTCGTTCACTTTTGTCCAGGTGCGACCAGCATTGTCAGAACGAAACACACCGCCGTCTTCTGCTTCAATGATGGCCCAGACGCGCTCCGGATTTGCCGGCGACACGGCGATTCCAACTTTGCCGACTATTCCTTTGGGCATTCCGGGGTTGCGTGTTAATTCAGTCCATGTATCGCCACCATCAGTTGATTTGAAGACTCCTCCACCTGGTCCGCCACTCTCCAGCGTCCAGGGCTTTCGATAAACCTCCCAGAACCCCGCATACATCGTGTCAGGATTCGTTGGATCAAGAATCAGATCGATCGCGCCTGCCTTGTTGCCTCGGTTGAGGATCTTCTCCCACGTCTTGCCGCCATCCTTCGAGCGAAACACGCCTCGTTGATCATTAGGACCCCAAACGTGACCCAGCGCGGCCACGTATACGAGGTCAGGGTTCTTCGGATGCACACGAATACGGGAGATCTGTCGTGTGTCTTCCAAACCAATACGCTTCCAAGTCTTGCCTCCATCAGTGGATTTATAAACTCCATCGCCATGCGAGACGTTGCCGCGAATCGGCGACTCGCCCATACCCACGTAGACCGTGTTCGGATCAGAGTCTGAGAGACCGATAGCGCCAACGGAACCCGTTCCGAAAACTGACCCATCGCTAACTGACTCCCAATTCATACCGCCATCCGTCGTCTTCCAAATACCGCCACCGGTCGCGCCGTAGTAAAAGACCATCGGCTGCGAAGCCACACCTGCGACCGCAGCACAACGCCCGCCGCGATAAGGACCGATACTTCGCCATTCGAGTGGCTTGAATGAATCGGTTGGCTTTGGGGGTTGCGTCGCGGGTCGTGTTTGAGCGGCGACGGATGTCGAGATCAGAAGACCTGCGAAGATGAGACAGAGAGTTACGCTTTTGCGAGACGCAGTGAACGTCCTGAACATTGGGATGGGCTCCTTTACTTTTGCGCTTGAAAAAGAGAAGGCTTGCGGCTGGGCATCATAACAATTTCAAAGCCCTATCGTGAAGGATGGTACGTTCGGCGAACTGTCGTAAGCTGCCGTTCTCGGTTAGAACCGCTCAACTCTCTGCGCGTCCTCGGCGTACTCTGCGGCTCGGCGGTGGTATTTCGACGTCCGAACACCTCAATCAATCAATGAATGAAGCATTTCACTTCAAAGGGGTCATTGAGTATTCATCGTCGAACGCACCGCCAAGACGCAGCGCGGCACAGCCGCGACCAAGAACAAGACCTTGCGCCTTGCTACGCAGAGATACGCCGAGGACGCACAGAGAGTTAAGTGTACAGACCGGGAGATTGGGAATCGGCCGCAGACACACACCGAGAACGATGATAGAATGCCGCAACCTCTCAGCTGACTAAAAACCTCGGCGTTGCTCTCCGCGAATCTGCGGTTATCTCCAACCATGCATATAGGTACGATCAAAGAGATCTGGCGCTATCCGGTGAAGTCCATGGCGGGCGAACAACTTGAGTCATGCACGGTCGACTCGCTTGGTATTCCTGGGGATCGGGGCTGGGCGCTGCGCGACGAAACCACAGGTGAGATCACTAATGGCAAGCGCTTTCCATTGCTGATGCAATGCGCAGCGAGATATCGGAGTGAACCCGTCGGCGCGACGATTCCCGCCGTCGACATCACTCTTCCCGACGGATCTACAACGGCGACAGACGCTGTTGATATAAATGAACGCCTGTCTGAGTTACTCGGCAAACCAGTTACTCTTTGGCCGCGGCTGCCGGCAAACGATCTCGAGCACTATCGCCGCAAGAGTAAAGCAGCCCGAGTGTTGGGCCGGCTGGCAAAGGTTCGCGCGTTCCGTTCTTCTTTGCCGGCCCTAACGAGTTTCGGAAATGCAAACAAAGAATTACGAGCGATGTTTAGTCGCGAACCGAACGAGCCCGTTCCAGACCTTTCGATCCTCCCGCCAGAATTAATGGAGTTCACTTCACCGCCCGGCACATACTTTGACGCTTACGCGATTCATCTGTTGACAACATCCTCGTTGAAGATGATGCAGCGGTTGAATACCGAAGCGAATTGGGACCGGCGTCGGTTTCGTCCAAATTTCCTGATCGAGAGTGAGTTGAACGGATTCATCGAATCAGAATGGATTTCGCAGAGGCTACTGATTGGATCTGCTGTGGTGCAGTGTCAGATACTAACGGTCCGGTGCGGTATGACTACACACGCACAAAAAGACTTGCCAAAGGATCCGAGTGTGTTGCGGACAATTGTAAGAGACGCGGATCAGAATCTGGGCATTTATGCGAACGTGGCCGTACCGGGTGCGGTCAAAGTGGGCGATTCAGTTGAGATAAGGTTGGGGTAGCTTCAATAGTGCAGTCGGGAAGGGGGCAAGCGGGCATGGTGTTCAAGATCCAGAAGCGTCAATGAGCGCGCCCCCGCTAATCTCTTCAATCTTCTCTTCGGCTCGGAATGAAAGCGGGGGCGCGCTCGTTGAGTGTTGGCGCGTTGAGAATAAGTACCGCTTGCCCCCTTCCTGACTGCACCTTTCCTGGAGGTTGAATCCAACGACCGCTTGCCCCCTTCCCAACTGCACGATTCTGGACTTTTACTTTTCCTGTTTTAACGGACGATTCATCAGATCGCTAACGGCAGATTGAGCCGACTTGCCATCGTACAAAACCGCCTTCACTTCGTTCGTGATCGGCATCTCCAAACCAGCACTATCGGCGAGTTGCTTCACAGCTAATGTCGTCTTAATCCCTTCCGCAACTTCATTCATGCCGGCGATGATTTCGTCTAGTGGTTTTCCTTTGCCGAGTTGTTCACCGACCGACCTATTGCGTGAAAGCTTTCCCGTGCAAGTTAGAACGAGATCGCCAAGACCTGCGAGGCCCATCAAAGTCTCAACTTGTGCGCCTTGAAACAGCGCGAGTCGCGATATCTCGGCCAGCCCACGCGTAATTAAGGCAGCCAGAGTGTTAGAGCCAAACCCCAGCCCTGAAACCATTCCCGCTGCGATTGCCATCACGTTCTTCACTGCTCCACCAAGCTCTGTTCCGACAACGTCAGTGTTGGTGTAAATGCGCAGAGTTTCAAAACTCAATGCTACCTGAACCGTTTGGGCAGCCTGCTCATCGATGCTTGCAGCAACAACCGCTGTAGGATGGCTCGCAACAACTTCTTCTGCGAACGATGGTCCCGACAGGCAGACAAATCGGCGGAGCGCCCCGGCGCCAATGACGTCAGTAACAATCTCTGAAATCCGTTTGGCACTATCGATTTCAATTCCTTTTGCAGCGCTGACAATGATTGAAGTTGGATCGAGTGACGATGACCCCGTAACTAATAGTTGCCTGACGGCATGCGATGGCGCTGCGATAATCACTATCGATGCCTCGCGAACCGCGTCGTGCATATTCGTGGTTGCACTCACGCCGACAGGTATCGTCGCTAAGCGTAGATATCTATCGTTAACTCTCTTTTCGTTAATAGACGTCGCGACTTCCGTAGTTCGCGACCACAACTGAACTTCGTGACCGGCGCGCGCAGCGACGATTGCCAGCGCAGTGCCCCAACTGCCTGCGCCAATAATCGCGATTCGCTGCTTGAGTGGCATGTGTTTACTGGAACTTTGGTTCAGTGCCTGCCTGTAATCTTTGGACGTTTGCTCTGTGGGCAAATACGACGAGACCAGCACTGAGAAGCGCTGCAATTGCGTTCGGCAGTTCAAGCGGATCAAAAATGGTGAGCGCAAGAACTGTGATTGCGATCGCAGAGATTGCCACAATCGACGCGAGTGAAACGTAGCGGGTTATAACGAATGTTGCCGCGAACAGGGCCAATGCCACAACGACAGCAATTGGTTCGAGCATTAGGAACACACCGAGTGCTGTTGCCACACCTTTGCCGCCGCGGAACCGAAGCCACACTGGAAAGATATGACCCAGGATCGCGAACATGCCAGCGAAAGCGATCGTCCAGTCTTTTGAAGGAAATAGACCATCGCTAAGGAGCCCGGCAATAAACACCGCGAACATGCCCTTGATCACATCCAGGACGAGCGTGAGTATTCCGGCACCTTTGCCGGCGCGACGCGAAACGTTCGTCGCCCCGGTTCCACCGGATCCTGACTCGCGAACATCTTCTCCTTCCTTGGCGCGAACAATCAGGTACCCCGAAGGAATCGATCCAATTAAATATGCGATGACCAGGATCAGCAGAATTCGCACGCGAACGACCTCACTCCATCGATAGATTTCGATTGAAGCAAAAGAGGAAAGAGACTATAACAATCGGCCCATCAGCGACAAGAAAACCGATCTTTTTCGATTCGTTTTGATTCTCCCCGAGCTTCAGCTCGGGGATCGGTGCGGAAGGGATCTCCGTAACCGTTTTAACGGTTTCCGAAGTTGCTTTCGATTTTCGGCGACTCGAGATCGGGGAAATCGTTGAAACGGTTAGAGCTTTCGTCCCGGCACCAAACCCCAGGCTCGCGGCAGGGGAGATCCCTACGAAGACAATGAGTTCGAGATTGGCGCTTGTGCCATCCGAGAGGCCACCTAGAGCCTGGGGAGAATGAGATGATCATTTTAGTCTTCACTCGCGTCGGATTTTATCAACCTCGACCAGCTAAAACTCACCGTAGGAGATTCGGTAGATGACTAACCTTCTTAAGACTACTCGCACTGGCTTAGTTCTGGTCATTGCTTTGCTCGTGACACTTAGTAACTTCAATCCCACCCACGCTCAACGCAACGTTAAGGCGCTCGTGGGCGGAACATTGATTGACGGTTTTGGCAGTACTCCGATCCGCAACAGCGTTGTCATCATTGAAGGCGAACGAATCAAAGCCGTAGGCCAAGTCGGCACACTCAACATTCCTGGCAGCGCTGAAGTGATCTCCACCGAAGGCATGACTGTGCTTCCCGGCCTGTGGGACATGCACGTCCACTTAATGATCAACGGTCATAGCGACTACGCCCACTGGGATAAAACATATCCACCGCAAATGGAATCTGTCATCATGCCGGCATCCGCCAAACAACTACTCCTTGCCGGCGTGACCAGCGCGCGCGATCTTGGTGGACCTCTCAAGGCCAGCATCTCCGTCCGCGACCGAATTAAGAAGGGCGAGATTCCCGGGCCGACAATCTATGTATCGGGTCCGTTTATCCAACACGAACCATATCCGGGAACCGAGTATTTCCGCTGGGGAGTTCACGGCGGGGATGATGCACGAACCAAAGTGCGCACGCTCGCCGAGGCCGGTGTCGATGTAATCAAACTCATCGATCAGGATCAGATGACGATGGATGAGATACAGGCCGTTGTCGATGAAGCACACAAGCGAAAGCTGACGGTTGTTGCCCACTCTCATCGTCCTGAAGAGATTCGCCGCGGGTTGCAGGCCGGGGTTGATTGTTTCGAACATACCGGACTGGCAACTGCGCCCGAATACCCAGCAGACATTATGGCGATGATTCGTGAACGAACCGCCAAGATGAGTTTGGGCCCATTGTTTTGGACGCCCACAGTGCAGGGCTTGTTGAATTACGAATACGTTCGCGACAATCCGGAACAACTCGACGATCCTTCGTGGCAGCTCGGCCTACCGAAGTCGATCATCGATGACATAAAAAACTCACTGAAGAATCCGCAGCGTCTAGGCTATTATCAAATCACTCCTCTGCGACGACCGACGCTGAACAGAAAAATACAACAGCTTCAAGAGTCGGGTGTCGTGCTTTTGATCGGAACCGACAGCGGAATCCCGATGAACTTTCACAGTCAAACCACGTGGCGTGAACTCGATGCATGGGTAAACGAATTCAAAATCGATCCAATGGTCGCAATACGCGCGGCGACTTACTGGCCATCCGTGATGATGCGCGTCTCAGATCAAGTGGGCACGGTTAGTGAGGGGAAGTACGCCGACATCATAGCTGTACGTGGCGACATACTCCGTCACATAAACTTACTGCAAAATGTCGATGTAATCATCAAGCACGGAACAAGGTACAAATAGTGAATCGTGAATCGGTGAATAACCCCCCAACGGCAGTTGGGGGATCCTTCAAGTCCGGCTTACCATTGATGCTTTTCCGTCCCAGACGCGCCGCGAACGAACTTGAACAGTATCACGCAACTGAATTCGCGGCGCATCGATTGTCTTAGCTTTTCTGTTGTAGGTTGGATC
>DATIBJ010000182.1:0-31445 GCA_035457565.1 Pyrinomonadaceae bacterium
GGTTCGCAGAAAACGCACCATCCAGAAGTAAAAACTACGCGCGACATATTTCTTGAATTCACCCATCGAACCCGACACGTCGATCATGGCGATGACCACCGCATTCGATTCGTAACGCATTACTTCTTCCCAGGTCTTGAATCGCAGGTCTTCCTTTTTGATATCGCCAAATCGTGGATTACCTTCACGCGCGTTTCGACGAATGTTCTCAAGAATCATGCGGCGCTTGTCGAGGTTAGCGATCACGCCCGTGCGCCGAATCTCGTTGAACTGCGTCTTGCGCGATTGCACGGCTTTCTTCGCCTTCTCCTGAAGATATGGAAGTTGAAGATCTTCGAAGATGAGCGCGGCAATTTCGTCGATGTTTACTTCCGCTTCGTAGTAGTCGGTGCCGGGCTCCTGACCGGCTTGTCCGGAACCCGTGCCAGTGCCTGGACGTGTCTCACGTCCGATCACATCGCCGACGCGAGTCTTGCCATCACCCTGGCCAACGTGCTTTGCCTTCTGATGATTGAAGCGGAATTTATACTCATCGAGAGCTTTGATGGGGACTTTGACGGTGCGCTTACCGTCAGAGAGGATGATTGCTTCGTTGGAGACGATTGATCCGAGGTTCTTTCGGATTGCTTCCTTTACACGATCCTTGTGGCGCTCTTGATCGATGATGCCCTTGCGTTGAAGTGACCAATCATTGCGTTGTATTGACATAACAGAAACCTAAGGCAGATCCACCGATTTTCACAGATAACACAGACTACTTTTCAAAAAATGGAGTTGAGTGTTTTTCATTCCTGGGTGAACAACCAGTTCAGCTTACTCGATAGTTATTCAACGTACTTCAGTCAATCTTAATCGGTGTAATCTGTGGAAATCGGTGGATCTGCTTCGCCTCCACAAAAACCGCTCACGAGTTCCACAAACGACTCCGCATATTCTTCATGTGGCAGGTGGCCACAGTTATTAAAAATGACGAATCGTGAACCAGCAATCTCTTCATGTAGTCGTTCACCATCCGCTAATGGAATCTCCGGATCGTTATCACCCCAGAGTATCAAAGTCGGCTGACGTATTAGATGCGCGTCTCGAGAAATGCGATCCGCATCCCACAGACGCACGGTGCGCAGGATCGCACGTTGAGTCGACGAAGCCCGCAACGGCAGGTGCCTGGCTTGTACACGATCTTCGTCCAGCACCCACTTGTGACGATCGTAGACCCGCTTCATTCGTCTACGTAGCAAACGGCGCGAACCAATTAATAAAGGCGATACCACGTCGCCAACGACACGCGATCCAAAAACACGCATCAGTTTGAATTGAAGCGGCCGGTTGTTGTTCACAGGAGCTACCAAAACCAGCCGCTCAACACGCCCGGGATAGTCGAGCGCGCACGTCGCAGCGACGGCGCCACCGTATGAACTGCCCACGATCATTGCTCGATCGATTCGTAATGCGTCGAGCAGCCCAACGATCAGTTCGGCCTGGCCCTTAATCGTGTACTCGCCGTTCCGAGGTTTGCCTGTGTAGCCGTAACCCAGCATGTCCGGCACGATTACGCGAAAGCCCGCGTCAGCCAATTTGAGAAAGACCCTACTCCACACCAAAGTCGAAGATGCGAAGCCGTGCAGTAGTAGGAGCGGCGTATTTGTTACCTCGCCTGCTTCCTGATAGTGGACCCTGATACCTCCGACGTCAGCGAAACGAGAATGTTCCGAATGAAAGATGCTTGCACGATTCTTGTTCCAATCGACGTCGCGAGGTCGAGTTAAAAGTTTAAGGGCGACTGCCAAACCTGCCGCGGCCGTTGCACCTCCGGCGATCCAGTATCGCTTTTTCATCCCGCGCTTATTATAACGCCCGCACTCCTGGGAGCGCGGGCGCCTGGTAAAGGATGAGGGATGAAGGATGACGGATGAAAATCGACCCGCGTCAGTCTTCATCCTTCATCCTTCATCCCTCATCCTTTCTTCTCGAACTATCTCGACAGCAGCGTCCCAACGTACGTCAGCAGTTCGTTTGCGCACACTGGACAATAACCGTGATCCTTCACCAGACGATCAACCACTTCATTGATTCGGCGCAATTGATCCGGATCCGGCGTCTTCGCTGACGTCGTGATTTTCACTACGTCTTTCAAGTCAGCAAAGATCTTCTTTTCGATCGCCTCTTTCAGTCGTTCGTGACTGCTGTACTCGAAGGCCTTGCCTTTGCGCGCATACGACGAGATGCGTATCAGAATCTCCTGGCGGAACGTGTTCTTCGCATTTTCGGAGATACCGATCTGTTCCTCGATCGAACGCATGAGTTGTTCATCCGGATCCATCTCTTCTTCCGTAATCGGATCCTTGATGCGCTCCTTGTTGCAGAACGCCTCGACGTTATCGAGATAGTTGTTGCACATCGTGCGCGCCATCTCTTCGAACGAATAAACGAACGCGCGCTGTACTTCTATCTTTGCGAGCTCGTCGTATTCCTTGCGCGCCAGTGAGATGAGATTCAGGTATCGTTCTCGTTGCTCTGAACTGATGCCTGTGTGTTGTTCGAACCCGTCTTTAATTGCCCGCAACGCATCGATTGGATTAATGCACGTGACACCATCGCGAACGAGTGCGCTCGAGAGACGGTTGATTATGTAGCGCGGCGAAATTCCGTCCATGCCTTCGCGAACCGTTTCTTCCTTCAGCTCGCGCACATCTTTCGACTTATATCCTTCGACGTCTTCACCGTCGTACAACTTCATCTTCTTCACGATGTCGACGCTTTGACGCTTCGGTTCTTCCAAACGAGTCATCACGGCAAACATTGCCGCAACCTTCAGAGTGTTTGGCGCCAGGTGCACATTACGCAACGCCTCCGACTGGCGGAGCAATTTGTCGTAGATCCTTTCTTCTTGCGACACGCGGAGGTTATAAGGCACGCGCACCAGAATGATGCGGTCCTGCAGTGCCTCCGACTTTCGATTACCGGCGAATGCGATGTATTCGTTTTCATTCGAGTGGGAAAGGATGACCTCATCCGCATAGATCATTGCGAAACGGCCGGTCTTGATGCTCTGTTCCTGCGAAAGCGTGAGCAGGCTGTAGAGGAATTTCTCGTCGACTTTCAACATCTCGACGAATTCCATCAGGCCGCGATTGGCAATGTTCAACTCGCCGTCGAAGCGATACGCGCGTGGGTCCGACTCGACTCCAACCTCGCCGATTGTCGACAAATCTATTGAACCGGTTAGCTCGGTAATATCTTGCGATTTCGGATCGCTTGGCGAGAAGGTGCCAATGCCAACCCGTTCTTTTTCAGAGAAGATAACGCGATGAACTTTCACCTCTTCATGTCTGCCACCGTACGTCTTCTCGAGTGAGTAGCGACACTGCGGGCAAAGATCACCCTCGATATAAATGCCGTAATGCTTCCAAACATCCTCACGCAGCTGATGAGGAATGAGGTGCAGCGGCTCTTCATGCATCGGGCAGTCTTTGATTGCGTAGACAGCGCCGGCTTCAGTCTTGGTCCAGTCTTCCAGGCCGCGCTTCAGCATGTTAACGATCGTCGACTTGCCACCGCCGACAGGTCCCATTAACAGAAGAATCCGTTTGCGCACTTCCAAACGCTGTGCAGCAGACTTGAAGTATTCAACTATTCTGGCGATTGGCTCTTCGATGCCGAAGAGTTCGGAGGAGAAGAAGTTGTAGGCGAGAACTTCGTGCTGCGTTCCCTCATGGAGCCGTTCGACGCCTGCGGCGTGAACCATGTCGTTAATGCGAGCGTGCGAAAGTTGAGCGATGCGCGGATTCTGCGCGACTAGTTCAAAATAATCTCGAAAAGATCCTTCCCAGCGCAGCGCTTCATGCTCGCGACGCAAATCTTCCAAACGCTCAGTGATGTTAAATTTTTTGTTGCCATCCTGCTCTTGCATAGCCTTCAAAACCTCTTCGGCTCTCGCGCATTGGACAGCGTGTGGGGATTGGCCACGCCCTGGATCCGCTGCCCCCTGAAGCTGCAACGGTGACTCGTCGAATCAGTGGCTCGATATGTTGCTCGCGCGCGCGTAAGCGTGAGCTACATCTTCGAAGCCTCGTTCTCAAATATCTGCCTGGCTAAACTTGTCAATAGAGGCGGTGGGTATGGAAGCAAAGAGCCTCCGTTACTTAGTCGTCAGTATACCACACGGATTAAGGCCTCAAGTCAATGCTTATTTTTCGTCTGCAACCAGCGAACAGATAATGAATTTGAACCTCAGTCTGCAACGGCGAGCACAACATGCGGATGCAAGCGGTTCTCTTTCGCGTCAAATTCTCCGATCGCAATTAGCTCGTCGTCCTTGTTGCACATCCTGACCTGTGTACCGTCCGTCCAATCAGTTCTCTCCGCAGATACCTCCATTCCATGACGTGCTCTACGCTCGTCTTGGTCGCTTAGATGCAGCAAAGGCATATGCGAGAGCGCTGTACTCGGTGGAACAAGGAGAGTCCCAAGTGCTTCTTCGGCAAATCTGACTTTTAGGTCGGCGAGGGATATGGCGTGAGTTAGATGGAAAGGCCCGACACGCGTCCGCCGTAACTCGGCGAGATGGGCGCCAACGCCGAGTCGTTTGCCGACATCTTCGGCCAGCACTCTTACGTAGGTACCCGCCGAGCAAACAACTCGAGCCGCAAGATCGAACGTGCCGTCGCGATTGTTTTTAATCATGCCGGCGTCGGTTCTGATTGCGTGAAATTCGTGAATGCAAACTTTGATTGGATCACGGTGAACGGACTCGCCTCGACGCGCAAGTTCATAAAGCTTTCGACCCTGGCGCTTCTTGGCTGAATACATCGGCGGGACTTGTTCGATATCGCCAGTCAACGAGAGTAAGGCTTTCTGCACCTCGTCGTCGGTCCAATTCCTCGTTGATAGCTCCGCTTGATCGATTGGATTACCTGTTCGGTCACCAGTGTCAGTCGAAAAACCCAGGCGAATAACTGCCTCGTACTCTTTTTCTGATGTCGTCAGAAACTGCGCCAAGCGAGTTGCGCGGCCTACCAATACAACGAGCACGCCCGTCGCGAATGGATCGAGAGTTCCCGAGTGGCCAATGCGTCGTTCGTGAAGTATGTGGCGTACGCGCCCAACAACATCATGCGAAGTAATGCCCTCGGGCTTATCGATAATCAGAACTCCGTCCACGGGCCGTATTGTAGATGTTTTGGTATTGCGTAAGAATGTCCAGTCGTATGCGACGCGCAACAACTGCCAGGAAGCAGGCGAAACTTACACCCGAAGAAATGCGGAAGCGCACCTTCGAGCGCGCCGTGAAGTTGTTGGCGGCAAAACCGAGATCTGTTTCAGAACTCCGCGAACGGCTCCTGCAAGGTCGAGGTACGAGCAAAACGACAGTAGACGAGGTCGTTGAACGATTGAGGGAATATGGTTATCTGGACGACGAACGATTCGCGTTCAGTTACGCATCGCTGAAAGTGAAACAACGACCTGTGGGTCGCCGGCGGTTGGCGCAGGATCTCAAGTTCAAAAAGGTGGACAAACGGGTAGCCGATGACGCGCTTGAACTAGTTTATGCTGAAACGTCAGAAGACAATTTGATTGATCGGGCGATTGAGAAGCGACTTAGAGTTCGAGGCCGACCTTCGAATCGACTGGAGGCGAAGAGTTTGTTCGATCATTTGCTGAGACTGGGTTTTGAGTATGAGTTGGTCAGCGACAAAGTGCGAGGGTTAATGTCCACTGCGACAGATGAGTAACGGAAAATGCAGCCGCGGATTTCGCAGATAAATTCGCAGATAAACCAGATCCTATTTGACCAGCGCGCCCGTTGCCTCAAAAGTCACATCTTGCTCGAGTCGGAAGTGTTTTAGTTCGTGTTGGTTCGTGTGATTTCGTGGATCGTCATCCACGAAGTTAAGCATGCGCCGCTGCGGCGAATCCGCGTGTATTTGCGGCTCCTCTGACGGGAATTTCTCGGCCCTGAATTGCCATGCTACACTCAAATCGATGATGACTGGTGATCAAATAAGAGAGGCGTTTTTGAAGTATTTCGAGGAACACGGGCATACACGCGTCCGCTCCTCGCCGTTGCTGCCTGCCAACGATCCGACGTTGCTGTTCACCAACGCGGGCATGAATCAGTTTAAAGACACGTTCCTCGGTCTTGAGAAGCGCGAGTATGTAAGGGCCGGTTCTTCGCAGAAGTGTATTCGAGCAGGTGGAAAGCACAACGATCTCGATGAGGTCGGTAAGACGGCCCGACACCACACCTTCTTCGAGATGCTGGGTAACTTCTCCTTCGGAGATTACTTCAAGCGCGAGGCAATTCAGTATGCCTGGGACTTGCTGCTCAACGTCTACAAGCTTCCACTGAATCGTCTGTGGTTCAGTGTCTATCTCGACGACGACGATGCCGCCCGCTACTGGGAAGAAGTTGGCGCGCCGAAAGATCGCATCCTGCGTTTTGGAGAGAAAGATAACTTCTGGCAGATGGGCGATACGGGTCCGTGTGGTCCTTGTAGCGAGATTCATTTCTACATGGGCCAGGATCCTGATGATCCGACAAAGAATCATGCCGGGTTGGTTAATGGTCCAGGCGACGACACGATGGAGATCTGGAATCTCGTCTTCATGCAGTATGAGCGCAGTAAGAATGAAGCAGGTGAGATCGTTCAAACGCCATTGCCAAAGCCTTCGGTTGACACGGGTGCGGGATTGGAACGGCTCGCCGTTGTTCTGCAAGGAGTGAAATCAAATTACGATACTGATCTGATTCGACCCATCATCGATTTCACTTCGAAACTCGCGGATCGTCACTACGAGCCGGAATCCAAGGAAGGCTTCGCGATGCGTGTTATTGCCGACCACGCGCGGGCGACGGCGTTCGCAATTGCCGATGGAATTCTGCCCGGCAACGAAGGACGAAACTACGTGCTGCGAAAGATCATGCGGCGCGCGATTTATCAGGGTCACCACACGCTGAACTTCGAAGGAGGGTTTTTCAATAAGGTCACAAACTTCGTTGTGGATCTCATGAAAGATGCCTTTCCGGAACTCGACGAACATCGTGAGTTCATCGCGAAAATGGTCAGTCTCGAAGAAGAGCGTTTCCGTTCGACGCTGACGGTTGGATTGAACAAGCTTGATGAACTATTCACATCAACAAAAGGGCAGATGCCTGAGTACAAGGCGCTCGCACGCCTGTACGACACGTTCGGGACGCCGAGAGACCTGATTAGGGTTGGTCTCGAGGAGCGTGGCTTCAACATTAATGAAGACGAATTCACAGATGCCTTCGATCGTGCGTTGCAGGAATTGCAACAAGCCGGGTCCGTAGAAAAAGGAGAAGGACGAGCGAAGACGAATCCCGTCTACGCGGACGTCGCCTCGCGCATTGGGCGATCGAGGTTCAGAGGTTACGAAACGACTCGCGTTGACGACGCACGAGTAGTCGCGCTGATCCAGAACGATAATGTGACGAAACTGGTCGAGGGTGAAGATGGCGAAGTTGTCTTGGATCAAACGCCTTTTTACGCTGAGAGCGGAGGACAGGTAGGAGATGTGGGCCAGCTCACGACGAGCGATGGCACACTAGCCAACGTCCTGGACACCTATTCGCCGGCGCAGGGTTTGATTGTTCACAAGGTGAAAGTCGAACGAGGTGAACTCAAAGTTGGTGATGTTGTGACGACACGCGTCGATGCCGATAAACGCGATGCTACACGCCGTAATCACACGGCGACGCACTTGATGCATGCAGCTCTGCGCGAGGTTCTTGGTACGCATGTTAAGCAAGCGGGATCAGTTGTCGCTCCAACTTATTTGCGGTTCGACTTCACGCATTATCAACCGCTGACACAAGCTGAGATCGAAGAGATCGAACGACTCGTCAACTACCACATTCTCAGGAACGAACGTGTGCAAACCGACGAAATGGCAATCGAAGAAGCCATGCGGTCGGGTGCGATGGCGCTGTTTGGCGAAAAGTACGGCGAGAAGGTCCGCGTGCTTTCGATTAAAGGTGTCGAAGGCATCTTTTCAAAGGAGCTCTGTGGCGGCACGCACGTGCGCGCAACCGGCGACATCGGTCTCTTCAAGATCACCAGTGATGAATCGATTGCTTCTGGTGTACGAAGGATTCGGGCGATTACTGGATTCGATGCCTACGAGCGATTTCGTGAGACAGAGATCCTGGTCGACGAGATCAGTAGTGGATTGCGGACGTCGCGTAATGATGTGCTGGGTGTCGTGTCGAAGCTTCAGGATGAGTTGAAGAAAGCGCGACGTGAAGCAGATGACCTGCGTTTGAAGATCGCGAGCGGTGCGGTTGGTGGATCGTCAAATGGTGATGAGTCGCGCGATGTTGCAGGTGTGCGCGTTGTGGCGCGTGAGGCAAGTGGCCTGGATGCTGCTGGTATGCGCCAACTCTCCGACACGCTTTTGGCCCGCATCAAATCTGGCGTTGTGATCCTCGGACGTAGCACCGATGGCAAGGTGTCGTTGATTGTTCGGACCTCCGCTGACCTTTCAAAGAGAGTTCCTGCGGGTCAGGTGATCAAAGAACTCGCTCCGATTGTCGGTGGTCGCGGCGGCGGCAAACCTGACATGGCAGAAGGTGGCGGCACGCAGCCTGAGAAACTGACCGATGCGCTGCAAGCCAGCTACGAAGTTGTCGAGCGTCTCGTTCAGCAAGCCCAAAAAACCTAGCCGAGCTCCTCGCAGATAAACTCA
Organism: Pyrinomonadaceae bacterium; assembly: GCA_035457565.1. Classification (GTDB taxonomy): domain Bacteria; phylum Acidobacteriota; class Blastocatellia; order Pyrinomonadales; family Pyrinomonadaceae; genus PSRF01. The sequence goes on from DATIBJ010000182.1 coordinate 8,707, forward strand.
GATTCAAACGGCTTTGCCTCAAAGGGCACATCTAGCTCGAGTCGGAGTATTTTTCGTTCGTGTTGGTTCGTGTGACTTCGTGGATCGCCCTTGTTTTCCAGGATAAACGGAACGATCCACGAAGTCACACGAAGTAAAGACGAAACTCGTTATCACCGAAATCGACTTTTGAGGCAAAGCTGATCCAAACAAAACGCGGAATCGATCTTATTTTGAATTCGATCTGCGTTTATCTGCGAGAATCTTCGGCTAGTTTTCTTGCGAGCGCACGCTGGGTCAGCAACGTGCGCTCGTTTATTGCCAGCACGACAGGCCAGCTTCACATAGTCTTCTGTTTTTCTGTAAGTGGAATGTTCATCTTTTCGAGAGTGAACTTGTTTAGCGTTCCCGTGACTTTCAAGCCTTCCGCCATTTGATACTTGCGAAGACCTTCGCGAGTTGCATCATCAAGCTTACCTACCTGTTCACCGCTGTAAAAACCACGCGACTTCAAAATAGCTTGCGCCTGGTTTATCTGGTCCTTCGTTGCACGAAATACTGGCCCCCGTTTTTTCGTCGTCGGAGATTTCGTGGTTGAGGAAGTTGAGTTCTGGGCCATCGTTCCATTGCCGACAACTGTGAGTAGACAGAGGAGCGACAGAGTGAGAGTAAGGAGTTTTTTCATTTTTCTTTTTCCTTTTTGTGAGGCGCGCAGAAGCGCGCGGTTAAAGTTGGAACGTGAGGTACGTTCGAAAAACGCGCTTATGATACTACCGGTGTCAAGAGCTCTGCGAAGGATGTAGGACGAAGGATGAAAACAAAAAGACACGGAGACGGGGAGACGGGGAGACAGGGAGACAGGGAGACTCCCGTTTCCGCCTCTGCGCGTCTCCCCGTCTCCGCGTCTTCTTGTTTTCACCCTTCACTCTTCTCCCCCCCGCGGCCAACTATGTTGGCAAGAGTTAAACCCACGTGCTAGTATGCCCTTGGTCTGTTCGGCCGTTCGGCCACGTCCAGATCGACCTCTCCGTAGTCCCACTTGCTCCAACTCTTAGTAACGGATCCAGAAAAAATGGCAAAATCCCCCGTTTTTCTACTACTCATCGTATTGTCGGCAGTGACCGCCGCTGGCCAAACCCCGGCTCCGCTCGACAACATTGACCTCAACGCATTCCAGATACAGACACCGCCTCCAACCCCGCCGAAGCCAAGCCCCAAGCTGACCACTTCGCGAAACTACGTTTACTCACCAGGGCCTGATGCGTTAATCCACCTGACAAGCTGGAGTGCCAATCCGTCGCTCGGTGACTTTACGACCGGTAACGACACCGTCGATAACCTCATCGTGGAATCGGGAAAGCGAAACTCCGTCGATCCCCTGTTGCTCTACGCAATCATGCATCAGGAATCGAGTTTCAAACCGCGTGCTATGTCGTTTAAGGGCGCCCGTGGATTGATGCAACTTATGCCTCCGACCGCCGCGCGATTTGGTGTCAGAAACATCTGGGATCCGCAGCAGAATATCGAAGGTGGCGCTCGTTACATGCGGTTTCTGCTCGACCTCTTCTCCGGCGACGTTCGGCTTGCGCTGGCAGGCTACAACGCTGGCGAGGGAGCGGTGCTGAAGTATGGCTATCAAATCCCGCCATACAGCGAAACGCAGGAATACGTCCGAAGGATCGGTCGACGCTACGAGGTTATTCGAGATCCATCAGCATTCGCACATGCGAATCCTTTATCACCGAAACAACTGACTGCCGCTCGCGAAAAAGCTCCTGCACCGTTGACCAGTTACGAACCAAGTGTGTTCGCTGCGCGACTGCCAGATGGACGATTGCAACTGGTTAGTCAGTAGTTGATACCGGACCCATTCGCGAGCTATCCGACGCGTAGAGCAAAGACGACAAACTTGATCAAATAATGAGGCGGAAACTCTCGGAGTCTCCGCCTCGTTTCGTATTTGACGCGCTTTGATTATGATGTTGGGCCAAATGAGACCTGCTGGCAGGGCCTTGGAGCTAACAAGATGACGTGTACTAAATGCGGTGCTTACGTCGCGCCTGGCGTGCGCTTCTGTTCAAACTGCGGCACGGCAACCGATTCCGAAACAACTCAAATTGCTCGTCGCGCTCCCAACAACATTCAGGTGCCGCCAAGTTCAGATCTTGAGCGAACAGTCTTCACTGTCAAACCAACTCTGATCTTCATTAAAGCCGGCTATGCGCTTGCCGTCCTTGGCGCAATCGGCGTAGTTGTTTTGCTCGCCTGGCTAGGCGTGCCCGCGTATATCTCCATCCCACTTGCACTGGCGTTGTTACTGATTCCGGCCTATTACCACGTCCGGCGCAACATGATTCGTTACACCGTGACCGACGCGAAGCTGGAGATCGATACTGGCTTCATTGCACGCACAACCAGGAACATTCCACTCAGCAAAGTTCAGGACGTTACCGTGCAGGCGAGCATTCCACAGCGCGTAATGGGGTTTGGCGACATCATCGTCGACAATGCCAGCGAGTTTGGCGGTTCGACGATCCTTCACAACATCAACAACCCTCGTCATTACGCCGATCTTCTTTTGCGCGAACTCAGACGCTGGCAGTAGACTTTCGTACAGCCCAGTGTTTTTGTGGAACATCGAAGACCTGAGGGGTTCTAAAAATAGCCTCGTTTAACGAAACTGATGAGAATGAAGCTTTATCGACGATTAAGAGCAATCCTGCCTTTGCTGGCGCTGCTTGTGTTTGCATCATCTCCAATTAGCGCCTCGAGTCCGGATTGGGACCAAATCGCCAGAGCTTTTCCGGAAAACCTCGGTAGCTATCGACGGGTTACCGCACCTCGTCTGGAAGATCAGAACTCAGATGGCGCTGGATTCAGTGCAACGGCTGACTATTCGGCTCCCGCCGGCGGTCGAATCAGTGTGAGTATCAAATGGGCGGAACAAGACGGAAGAGCGTATGAGATGCTCTCCACCACTGCGAGAAACCTGCGCGACAAGACGCCGGTAGTGATTGAGTCGAATGTCGGTACAGCAGGCTTTGTGTCTCCCGACATGGCCGCGTTTTTCAAAGGTGCTAGCTTTGTACGACTCTTCAAAGCCAACCCGCGTACGAACGAGAAGGATCTGCGTTCGCTGGCAACGCAGTTGGCGGAGACAATCGATCGCGGAGAAGGCGAAATACCAGTCTTGCTTAAGCACCTGCCCAATTGGGAGCAGGCGTATCAAACTGCGATTTATCTCAATCGCTTTAGCTCTCTCTCTTCTATTGCTCAAGATCCCGTTTTGAGCGCAGTCAATTCCGAAGGCGACGCCGACGCGGTTCTCGCACATTACGATCCGATGCGCCTCGTGGTAATTGAATTCAATACACCTCAGCGCGCCGTAGAAAACGATAAACGAATCATCGATCGCATACAGGAGTTGTGGAAGCTGGGACAGCCTGCACCATCGGCTTACAAGCGCGTCGGCAACTATTCGGTGTTTGTTTTCGACGCGCCGGATGAACAAGCGGCGAAACAGCTCATCGATCAGGTGCATTACGAGCAGGTGGTTTCCTGGCTGGGCGAGAATCCAAATATTCTCAAGGAAGCGGAAAAGCACTACGTTCAAACCACCCTGGGCGTCTTGGTGGCGGTGTTGAAGGCTTCCGGTTTCGCCCTTATCGGCTGCTTCGCTGCCGGGGGCCTGATAGGTGCGCTTCTATTTACAAGGCGTCGCGCGCAGCAAGGAGCCGTTGAGGCGTTTTCTGATGCCGGAGGCATGCTGCGGTTGAATCTCGATGAAATGACTCCACAAACGAATCCAGCCAGGCTCCTGGGGCCGGAAACGTAAACTTCACGGTCTCTAAGCGTACGAGCAACAAAAAGCGGTAGTCATTGCTGACTACCGCTTTTTATTAAACCGGCTCAAATAAAATGCGGGCTGCTGATCTTCCTGGGAGGCTCCCCCAAGCCCCGTCAAGACGTCAATCAGCAGCACCGCTATTATTGCTCTTCGACTGCGTCACAAGCGCTAACTCCGTTCCCCCAAAAAGAGCCGGCGCCTGCCTTTTTAATTAACTGTGAGAGGATGCCTCCCCCAAAGCCTCCACTCACCGCAGTTTTCTGAGCCTGACCCGATTTACCCTTATCTACCCTTCTTGTTCGTTTCCTGTCTTGGCAATGACCATGCCACCCACGGCATGACATGGGCGCTCTCGGAGAATGTTCTGTTTTGTTAGAGAATTTGAAAGGTAGCTTCTCGCGCCGTGCGTTATCTCACCAAACGCCAACACAAAGGTTCGTACACCTTCAATACAATTTGGACCATACAATTGACCGATTATCGTTCGCACTCCGTTTGTCCGATAAACTTCAGTTTGTCCGTGCGGTGCGGCATATTCAACTTCCTCGGGGATTGAGTGGGTCCTGAAAGCAGTTGAGCAAACGCCGACTCGACTACAAACAAAAGTTTATCGAACATTAAAGTGCGCCGATCAAACGATCGATGTCTTCACGGTTGTTATAGAAATGGGGTGCAATGCGGAGTCGATCACCACGCGGAGCTGTGACGATATTCTTTTCTGCCAACCGTTTGTAGAGCTCCATCGAGCTCAAACCGTGTCGGTGTTTGATACAAACGATCTGAGACTTCTCACCGGGAGCGCGAGAGCTGACGATTCTGTAATTCGTTTCGTCGATTCGTTCGCATAGGTAATCAGTCAGCTCCTCGAGATAGGTACTGATCCTCTGTGTTCCGAACGACGCAAGTAGTTCAAGGCTCGCCTTGAGCCCATGTATTAGAGCGTTTGGACCCGTGCCGGTTTCCCAAGCGAGCGCGCCTCGATTCCACGGCTGATTGAAGTTGTCGTAAGCCTCTGGATTTGGCACGCTCACCCATCCCACGAGCGTGGGTTCAATTCGTTCCCGGGCTCGATCCGAAAGGTAGAGATACCCCACACCTTCAGGAGTCAGCAGCCATTTGTGTCCTGCGCCTGCCGCGACGTCGATTCCTTCCCATTCGACGTTGATTGGCAGCACTCCAAGGCCTTGAATTACATCGACAACTAATAGCGCGTCGTTTTGTCGGGCTGCTTCGGCGAGCCGGGCGAGGTCTGCTCGAAAACCTGACGCGTACTGAACGTGACTGATAGCGACCACCCGCGTTCGGCTATCGATAAGCCGGCACATCTCATCCTGATCAACCCGACCATGCGTTTCGTCACACATTCTGACTTCGACTCCGTGCGTCCCGCGCAGCCGCAGCCATGGATAGACGTTCGCTGGAAACTCGTGGCGAAAGGTCACGATGTTGTCCCCGGCATCCCAACGTAAGCCATTTGCGACTGTCGATAACGAGTCGGAAGTGTTCCGCATAAACGCGACCTGGTCGGGGCGCGCGCCCAGCAGAGACGCAAGTAGTTTTCGTGCCTCTTCTTTTACCAAAAGCCATCGTCGGAAGTGCATTGAGCCGTTATCAAACACGTCGCGCAATTGTGCTTCTGTGGCTTTGATTGTCGGGATGGGTAGAGGTGAAACGGCTGCGTGGTTGAGGTAGACAAGGCGCTCGATTATTGGAAAGAGCGCTCGTAGTTCAGGAGTCATGGTGCTTCAAGGTTTGAAAGGACGGCCGTAGAACTCTTTATAGAGCCAGCCCAACACTCGGGCCTCAGCGGTACACAGAGTTTCGATCCAACAGTTTAGAAGAAAATCGGTGCGTCCACGCTCGAAAGGAATCTTGTCAGCCTGCTTCACAATCGAATCACCACCGCGCAACTCGAGCTTGTACTTGTCCGCTGTGGCTTCGGTTGCTTTCGAAGCAGAGTCGAGCGCACCGAGTAGCTGTTGAATCCACGAATGAAGATCACGCTCGGTTGGATTGTCGGCTAGTGCTTGAATGATCCCGATCGCCAGTCGATCTTCGGCTCGATTAAATGCAAAAACTTCTTCACCTTGCGCGCGGCTGTGTTGTTGCTTCCACTGAAAAACTTCTTCCACCGAAGGATGCCGGATGATAGCGACTCTGTCGTCGTAGTTGACGAACCACTCTATTACGTCGGGCACCGAATCGACATCTACTCGTCCCGACGCATCGCGCTGTAACGGCGGAAGATGGCTGCTGCTGTTTTCAGGAGCTGTTTGCATCAATCTGTGCTCGGTGTTCGTAAAGCGAAAGACGCGCGGATCTCTCCTACGAGATCTCCGCATCGATTGTGTACGGGAAAAAATGCGTAACGCGAAACATGCTCCAATGATTTGTCGCGAAGCACGCCGAGCTGTTGCAGTGATTCAACAACTACAGTCGGTCGCGCGCGGCGATCGTCACCGTCTTCGATCTTAAGTGCCAACCCGACTCCTTGAGGCCAATCTTCACAGGGCAAAACACCGGCAGTGTAAACACCTTCCGCTCCGACCTTCGATACGATCGCACCCGGCGCGGCGCGCATGATTTCAGTGTCGAGACGCTCCGTAGTTCCGCCAATCAATTCGGGATATTTCGTCATCGCCTTTACTATTCTTTGGCATGCGTCACGCACAGGTTTGTCAAAATCAGGCGGTGGTGAAACCAACCTCACATACGCCAGCGCCATTGCCCGTACCGTGATACCAAAGACTGGAACAGCACATCCATCGACGCCAACGGAAAGATCTTCGAGCGGTATTCCTGAGAACTGAGAAACAACGCGAGCGATAGCTGATTGAATCGGGTGTTCAGCGCTCGTGTAGTTTTCGAGAGGCGCTCCCAGATGTTTTGCGAACGCCAGCATTGCCGCATGTTTGCCGGAGCAATTATTGTGAAGGACGGTTGGCAGTTCGCCTTTATCACGCAGCGCTTGTGCTGCTTCAGGGCTATACGGTTCATGAACTCCGCATTTCAACGCGCTCGCATCAACACCAGCCTTCCTTAGCATCTCAGCCGCAATCTCGGTGTGAATTGGTTCGCCACTATGTGACCCGCAAGCTAGTGCGACTTCTCTGTCAGTAAAACCGAAACGATCCGCAGCACCCGAAGCGAGAATTGGCATGGCCTGAAAGGGCTTTGCCGAAGAGCGAAGAAAGGTAACCGTTTCGGGAAAACCTACGTACGCGCTGAGTTGACCATTTCCGGAAACTACTGCGATGTGCCCGCGATGGCGCGACTCGGTGATTGCGCCGCGTCTGACTTCCACTAAAGGCTCTGCGATTGGTATCTGGTTTCGATCGTTTGCAGGTTGAAACGAAGACATAGTTGTATGTCGAGCACCTAAGAAATTGAATTGCGAACGGGTGCGCTCATGTTATCACGTCGGACGTTATGCGTCGTTTCACTGGGAGCGCGAAGGTCCTCGTCCGCAATGAGCGAAGCGGGGAACGTCGGCGCTCTCAGATCTTTGACCGTCTCTCCTTAAGGTTATTGTCTTATAATCCCACTGAGCTTCTCGCTCTAACCTCCTCTGATCCCGTTGAGACACCCAAAATGACAAAACAGCATCATCGCCAATCGGTGACAATCCTCTGCCTGTCTGCAGTATTAGTTTTAGCGGTGGGACCGGCGTGCGTTAAGAAACCCAATCCGGAATCAAATTCAGCAGCTGTACCTGCTGATTCAACTGCCAAAATCGATGAAATATTGCAACGATACGAATTGGCAGTAGGCGGCCGAGAGGCAATCGATCGCATCGTGAGTTATCACGGCAAGGGCTCGTTCTCAACATCAACATCACGTCTAACCGGCACCTATGAGGTCTGGGGTAAGGACCCAGACAAAACACTCGCCACCATCACGCTTGGACCTTCTATCGTGATCAAGAAGGGCTTCGACGGTACAACGCGATGGGTGCAAACGCCGGTAGGTACCTTTATAGACGAGAGCTCAAGCGGAATGGCGGAAATAGAACGTGATGCCGACATCTATCGTGTGGGAAAGATCAAAAGCCTTTACGAGAAGATGCTAATGCAACCGAAGGCTCGATTGCACGGGCATGATGTCTATGTGGTTGAAGGGCAGCCTGCACGAGGACCTTCCGAAAAACTATTCTTCGACGCGAATGATGGTCTACTTTTGCGGTGGGACATGGTCAGAAAAAGTCCCAACCGTGGGAACATATTCGTGAAGGTCCATCTCGAAGATTATCGTGAAGTAGACGGAGTCAAAATTCCCTTCAAGGTTCGCTTTGCGTTTGAATCGTTCGACGTCACGCTCGCAATCGACGAACTAAAACACAATGTCGATATCGATGATCGACTCTTTAAGAAGCCGGGATCTTAAACTCTTCAGCCCAAGTATATAGTTCATCCCCGTCCGGGTCGTTCATTAGGCTCAGGCTGCAGCTGCCAAAACAAAAAGGGCGGCAAGGATGTGCCGCCCTCTCTAAGACTTCATTTGAAGTAGTGTCTAGTTCGTTTTCGTGAAGCTTGCGTGTGCTGCTCTGCGCTTGCCACCGTAGCTGAGAATCGTCAGCTTTACAGTGCGACGACCAAATCTCATCGCCTCTCTGGCACTCGGCGTCCAGATATCAATTCGACGTCCCTTAACCAAAGTGCCGGTGTCAGCAACCAGGTATTCCCCACTGTACGGTCCCGCATCGAGTCGAACTCGCGAACCAAGTGGTAATACACGCGGATCCGCGGCGATTAAACCCTTGTTCACGGGAAGTCCCATGGCGGTTCTTCCTCGCAGACTGTAAGCAGTTGCCACGTAGGTCAGAGGTCCGACAGCGGGGGGTTCGATCATGATCCCAGCTGAGGACGTTCCCATTGCTCCAGCCGGTTCCGCTGTTGCAGTGGTATCGACAGAGTTGTCCGTTGTTAAGGCCGCTTGTTTTTGACTTTGTGTTTGATCGCCGTAGTTGATTGTTTCGGCTGAAAGAGTACGCTCTGAAAGGACTAGTGCGACTGCTACAAGCGCGATGCAGGCCAGAGCACCGCCGCCAAATATCGAGGTTATTTTCAAATCGGGTCTCCTGTCCGAAATTACTGGGTTATCTTTCAGGTCCTGCGCGAGTCCGTTCTTTCCTATGACTCGTCCCCCGGCTCGAGGAGTTGATCGTCAGCCGAGGTTGGGGGCTTGCATCCTTGATGCGGTGCGCTGAAAGATCTGGATTCGCAAGATCACAAAAAGTCGATTGACCTGCGAGTTCCACGAGGCTAGCACACGGTTTTTGGGGGTGTCTACCGCCACAAAACGGCGATTTTTGTGAGAAATTCACCAAACTAGAAATTAAGTAGTGAAATATCGTGACTTAGGAAAAACCAAGACAGTCACATCGACCGATGTGATTTTGACTGAATTAGAAGCAGACTATTGGGCGGCTCGGAGGCTATAAAGCAAGGAAATTCTCAACAATTTGACGGCCTTCCGGATGATCGTCGTCGAAAAGTTCAGGATGGAACTGGACTCCGTAAACGCGCCTCCCTTTTTGCTGCATAGCTTGAATCTGGCAGGTTTCGTTACTGGCGGTTAGCTTGAATCCTTCGGGCAGCTGCTTGACCTCATCGCAGTGAGAATGCCAGACAGTCACCTCCGACGGTAGACCCTTGAAGAGTCCTTCGCCTGTGTTCTCGATTGGTAAGAAGCCACGCTCGCGTTTCGCACCTTCGTAACCCTCACCTGGTTCAAGGCGCTCCATCAGTCCCACTTCAGCACCGTACGCGAGTGCTATCTGCTGATGGCCGCCGCAAACGCCGAGGATTGGCTGACTGGCTCGTTGAATGACTTCAAATATGCCGGCAAGCGACTCAGGCGAGTAGTTGTCCCAAGGATGACTTTGGCCACTCAGAATTATGTGCGACGGTCGCAGGCTGCGGACGCGTTCGAGGGAGACTGCGTGAAAAGGTTCGGTGAGGATTTCAACACCGGGAATAAGTCGGCCAAGTACCGCGCGCAACTCACGAGGACTGTCGCCCTTGTTCTCAATTGTGTTGTCGACGAGATAAACGAGCATGCCTATGTCCGATAAACTTCACAGTTTGTCGTCAACGTTCGATGAGACTCAACTTAAATCGCAGGTTCAACCTCGGTACCTCGACGACAAACTGAAGTTTATCGAACACTACTTCAAACAATAAAGCTTACCGTTAAAGGCGCCGATATAAATCCGTCCATCTAAAATAGCTGGTGTGGAATTAACGTTATCACCGATCTTCAATTCGCTTATGACGCTTCCATCTTCGGCTGAAAGCATGTAGAGCCAGCCTGCTTTATCGCCGAAGACCAACCTTCCATCAACGAGCGGTGTAGTTCCCCACACGGGGCCACGAACGCGCTGACGCCAAACTACTTCACCGGTGTCTGCTGCCAGCGCATGCATGTGTGCATTGCTTGAACCGATGTAGACGCGATTATTGGCAACTATAGGACTGGCCCAAAAACCTGCGCGGTCTTTTGTTGTTCCGCCCGTCGCCTGGTATTTCCAAACGAGTTCGCCGTTTGATTGCCGGAAGCAATAAACAACTCCATTTTCGGCTGCCGTGTAGACGAATCCATTAGCCACGGCTGGTGTCGAATCCGAATCGGCGCCGAGCCGCGCGCGCCAGATCGTTGATCCATTGCTCATGTCCAGGCAGAAGAGATCGCCTTGTTCGGTTCCGATGTAGGCACGACCATCTACCGCAACCAGGCTACCTTCCATTGAACCTAATTGCTCAGTCTTATAAACGAGTGAACCGTCTTCGAGATTCAGACAATAGAAGAATCCATCCTCGCCTCCAAAATAGACTCGTCCGCCAACAATCGCTGATGAGCAGTCGACTTCGAATCCGGTTTTATATTTCCAGATGAGCGATCCGTCTTTTCGATTGAGGCAGTAGATGTAGTGATCGAGGCCGCTGGCTATGATTCGATCGCCGGCGATTGTCGGAGTCGCTTTTAAACTGTCGCCCGTGGCATAGCTCCAAACAAGATTGCCATCTTTAATATCAAGGCAGTAGAGATTTCCATCGGCCGATCCAAAATAAACGTATCGACCGTCGACTGAAGGCTGACCCGGCCAGCTTGTGCCGCCCCAGGGATCCTCGTGGAGCCGGCCCGAAATCATTTTCGTTTCAAACTCCCAAACGACCTGCAACGGCCCGTTTGACCACGGTCCTGTCCCATAAAAACTGCGGGACGCATTTCCGAGCCACATCGGCACGGTCGGAGGTGGGGCTGCCGTGGGTGAAGTCGGACTGGCTTCGGTTTCTCTAATGATTTTGCCGCCGCAGGCAGGAAACCAGACTAGTGCGATCAGCAAAAGAAGCAGCGGAGATAGTTGAAACTGGCCGCTCGGCGCGACGGATCTCGAAGGAGAGTTCATGGGGGAATACCTGAAGTCGGGATTGGCTTCGGGGAAGCCTTCAAACAAGCCGAGGGGGCGTCACGCCAACCATTGGCCGCTATAGACTACTTCAGCCGTTCCCGTGATCACAACCTCGCTATCGTCGCGCCACTCGATTTTCACCTCACCGCCAGGCATCACGACCGTCACTTTGCGATCGGTTTTTTCTTTTACCATTGCCGCCACTGCTCCAGCACAAGAGCAAGTACCTGAGGCAGTTGTTTCTCCGACACCCCGTTCCCAAATGCGAAGTTCAAGCGTCTTTTGATCGTGCACGTATGCAAACACCACGTTGGTTCGCTCGGGAAACAATTGATGGGTTTCCAGCACTTTCCCAACGTGGCGCCAGTCGAACGCGTCGAAGTCGTCAACGAAGATGCAAATGACGGGATTGCCAATTTGCAATGCGGTGATCGCGTATGTGCCGCCATTTACGTTCACCGGGTAGTCGACAACTTTTTCGAGCGGCGGAGTGATGGCCATAGGAATCGAGCGCGTATCAAATCTCGGTTGGCCCAATTCTGATTCGAAAACGTATTTGCCAGCGCCGAGTTTTTGCTTCAGCAAATATCTCTTCAAACCCGAGCGAGTGATCAGACGAAGTTGAGGTCCTGACCACATGTTTTTGAAATAGAGATAGGCGGCGGCGCAACGTGTGCCGTTTCCTGACAAACCAGCTTCGCTGCCGTCAGGATTGAAGATGCGCACACGATAATCAGCGATGTCAGTTTCTGATTTGCTGACGACGGCAATCCCATCACCGCCGGCTCCATAGTGGCGATTGCAAATGCGGCGCGCGAACTCGCCGAGGTCGTCAACTTCGTTCAAATCTTTAGGCTCGATAACGAGATAGTCGTTACCGAGTCCGTGGAATTTAATGAAGTGGATCGGCATAAGACATTTTAGATTGATGATTGAAGATTGTAGATTGTTATCATCAATCAGCAATCAAGCCAATCAACAATCAAAAATCTAAAATCAACAATGGTTTAATTCGCTCCCGCTGTCATCTTCCGGAACATCTCGGTCAGCGCAGGCTCGACATTCAGCAGTCGCTCATAAACCGTGAATTGTCCGCGGTGATACATCTCATGACTCATGCCAAATAATAGGAAACCGATCTTCGGCAATGGCTTTCCATCTAAGCCGGTCATCATTTCGTTCAAGCCATCAGCGTGCGACCTGATTAGTTTCTCACCGTCGTCCATTGAAGTGCGCATCAGCTCGATCAATTGGGCCTTATCGACGACATCATCGACGCCCTCTCCGTAAGCTTTCACGTGTTCTGAGAAGGGCCTGCGTGCAAGATTTGTGTCAGGTCGGCAGGCTTCACCAACAAAAAACTTTTGCGCGCCAATCACGTGTTGGACCAACTCTGCGACTGTGCGCGTTTGGGGAGTTGGCTTGAATGTGAATTTATCTTCGGGGATGCGCTCTACTTCTGTGATGAAACCTGACCGAGCGGTTTTCCATAAAGCAATAACAGTTTCAGCTGACATGGGGTGCTCCTTTGGAATAAAAGATGTTCGATAACTTCAGCTTGTCGTTGAGATGGGTTTGCGCAACTGCTTTCAGAAATCAACGACCGAATTCCTGGAAGTTGAATCTACCGGAACTCACGACAAACTGTGAAGTTTATCGAACACTATAGCGATCTTCCGGCAAACGAAGCCAATAACACTGCTATCGGATCAATGCACACGGTGCGTGGTTCGACATTTGACGGATAGTTGTTGACCATAATTGTAAACACAAGTTTCTCGCCAGCCTGCGTAATGACGTAGCCGCCTAAACTCGCAGCAGAGCTCAGTGAGCCAGTCTTCGCCCGCAAATTACCTTCCGCAACGGTGCCTTTCATTCGATTTCGCAGCGTGCCGTCGACTCCGGCGATTGGAAGTGCATCGCGAAACACATCTGCATAACGATGGCGGCTCATATAAGTCAGCAATTGGACTGTGGAGTCCGCGGTGACCATGTCGTTTCGTGAAAGCCCGGAGCCGTCGTTTAGATTCAACGAATCAGGCCGGATGCCGACAGTTTTCAGGAAGGCCTTCACTACTTCCACTCCACGGTCCTCTGATGTTTGCCTAAACTCAACCAGCGCACTTTGGGTGGTAGGCTCGGAACCAGAATCACCCGCGCTGTCAGAAGTTGAGCTTGCCGGCGGTGGAAGATTTCCGAGCATCCGTAGAATAAGTTCAGTGTACAGGTTCTGGCTTGGCTTCAACGTTTGGGCGGCGATCACGCTAAAAGGAACTGATTGATAAGTCGCAATTTCTACCGGCCAGTTGATCGGGGGAACATCTGGACGGCGAACCAACGAGGCCCGCTGTATGGGATCTTGTGGTGGTCCACCCAGCGGTGCAGCAATCGTTCTGGTGCGACCTTTGATCGTTACTCCGCGCTCCGCTAGCGAAGAACGCAATAAGTAAGCGAACAGCATCGCTGGATGCGAGATGCCGATGCCGCCTGTATATCCGCGATCATCTACCGCGATACTGCCCCGTATCTCGAGCGTGTCCTTGCCTAATCCTCGATGTATCGAGATTTGTCGACGAGTACCTGCGGGAGCGGTTGTGACCTCATTGGCTATCGTCAGCAACGGATCGGGTGGTCCAGTTGTGACGATAGCCGGCTTGCCCACTTGTGGGTTCGGCTTAACAAACAGGTCGAGTGCGTTGTCGTTCACCGTTAGCGCGCTAACCTCTGCACCGTAGTACCAGGTGAGATCTTCCCATTCCCAGCCAGAACCATACTGTGAACCCGTAAAGAAACTTTCGTCGCCGACGAGATCTCCTTCGACCGTCTTTACTCCAGCGGCGACGATCTTCGACGCGAGCTCATTAATGCCTTTGAAATAGTCGCCATTGTTAAAGCGCGCAGCCATCGAAGGATCTCCGCGGCCAAACACAATTAGATCGCCGCGAACGACTCCTGACGAGTCAGGCTTTCCTGGCGCATAGACAGAAGTTGTAAACCTGAAATCGGGTGAAAGACGATCCAGGGCGGTGGCAACTGTGTACAGCTTCATGTTTGAAGCAGGCCGGAGAAGCTTCGCTGCGTTTTCTTCAAACAAAACCTTGCCAGTATCAAGTGAAACGACCTTGATTCCGATCATTGCCGGCGAGAGTTCCGGCTTGCGCAAAATGTCGGTTATGCGGCTCTGTAGCTCCGCGAGGGACTTTGTCGGGTTTGAAGTTTTCGGCGCGGTTGTGGCAGGTGTCGGCGAAGCAGCTGGAACGACTGAAGGAGATCGCGAAGGCGACGCAACTGGACCTGGCAGAGGCGTCGGAGAAGGACTTGCCGTTGGCGCTGTAGTTCTTCGGTCCCGTTGTGCGCTGGCAGTGAAATTCGCTGCAGGGAGTATCGCTACGACGATCAGTGTAAGTAATAGTGCTGATAATTTCGTGTGCTTCATAAAGTACAAAGAGCGGGGGTAAACCACCCTTCCCAACCTGTAATTCTCGGTGTCTTGACTCATGCTAACTGAGGCATTCGCTGTTCTGTCCGTACGGAGTCTGATTTTGCTACCCTATCCCTCCGCAGATCGCACGTGTGACTTGGTCTTCACCTTAGTCATCAACTGCGCGAACCTCGGATCGCTACGCAAACTTTCCCAGTTCGGATCGCTTTCAAAGCACGGCCGGTTCTCATTGCCCAATGCAATGCTCCGCTCGAACCACCGAAACGCTTCGTCGGAGTGCCCTTCCAGCGCGTAGACCGACGCAATCGAATAGGCGATGTCAGCATCGACTTCGCCGTTACGCTTCACATCGTCAGTTAGTTGCGCCAACGCTTCTTCGTGTTTTCCCTGAGCACTGAAGAACATGCCCATGAACGGTCGTACGCCGTGCAGGTTTGGATGCTTTTTAACGACCTGTTGCATCAGCTCAGACGCCGCATCAGTTTGCCCCGTGTAGTAAAGCGCCAGTGCTCTAAAGGTTCTGACCAGTGGATTCTCCGGCTCACCGGCGTTGTCGAGTTGTCGAAACGCTTCGTCAAACTGGCCCATGTACATATAAACCAGGGCGCGATTGAAACTGGCAACCACGTGTGCAGCGGGATCGAGTCGCACCAGCCGATCGTAGCTACGCAAGGCGCGGCCATATTCACCATCCAGCCGGTGCAATGTAGCTTTGACGAAATGCACTACAGCTTCACTCGGCGCTTCCCTGCGCGTGCGGTTCACTTCGTCGCGCGCCTTTTGCTTTTCACCGCGCCACAGGTAGATGAACACCATTAACATCCGCGCTTCGAACAAGCGCGGATCAACGGCGAGTGCTTTATTGAAAGCCACTTCGGCACGTTCGTAGTCTTCCGCGCCGCCGAAGCCCTTGAAAACACGATTGACGTAACACGCGCCAAGTCCGTCATGCGCCTGCGCAAAATTAGGATCCAGGCGGATTGCATTCTCGAAGTGTTCGATCGCGCGGGCGCAGTCGTCGGGCGACGTGGTGCGAAAGATAAAGCGCGCGAAGAGATCCCGACCACGAAGATATTCCTCGTAGGCCGCGGCATTCTGCGTCGCTGTTTTTGCGATGCCAGATTGTTCGGCCGGACTTAGCTCGAGACGTAAGCCGTCGACGATCTGTTGCGCAATGGTGTCCTGTAGTTGAATGATGTCAGATGTCGCGGTGTCGATTCGATCACTCCAGAGAATCTCTCCAGATGCCACGTCAAGAAGTTGCGCAGTGACGCGGAAGTGTTCACCGGAATGAAGAAACCCGGCAGTCAGCACGGCGCCGACATTCAGCTCTTCGCCGATCTCGCGTGGATCTCGTTGCTGGCCCTGATACCTCGCGATGACTGATGAAGGACGTACCACCAAAGACCTCACGCGCGCGAGCTCGGTGATTACAGCATCAGCCAGCGAGAACTCATAAAACGCCGCGGCCGGATCGTTTGCGAGGTTACGAAAACAAAGGATCGCGAGACTTTTCTTGTCGGCATCTGCAACGGTGGTAGTTGGTGTCTCGTGCATGCCGGCTCTCGACGAACCGGATAGATTAGGGGCGGTCGTCACTGCGTCGCGTTTACCGCGCTTCAACCAGCGGACAACTCTCGACACCGGATTGCTTCCCGTCAGATGACGTGGTGGTTCGGTAGACGCAACGTTCGCTTCACCTCCAGCAACGTCATGCATCACCGCACGCAACTCGTCGCGGAAGTCTTCCATCTTCTGGAAACGATCTTTTGGTTCTTTCTCCAACGCGCGATCGATCGCTTGTTGAAGCCGTGGCGGAATAGCGCTGTTGCGCAGGTCGGCGACGGGTTTTGGCGCATCGTGCAGCACCGCGTGCCGCACATCAATGGTTGTTTTACCGCGGAACGGCCACGTGCCAGTCAACATCTCGTAAACGAGCACACCTGTAGAAAAAATATCAGCGCGCTTATCGACGCGATCACCACGAGCTTGTTCGGGTGCAGCATAAGTCGCCGTTCCATAGGGCACGCCAACTTCTGTCAGTTCCGTGCGGTGCAGACCTCTGGTTGCTGCTTCAGTTTCGTCGAGCAGTTTCGCGAGACCAAAATCGAGGACCTTCACCTGTCCGGCAGGCGTTACCATCACGTTTCCGGATTTGATGTCGCGATGGATGATTCCGCGATTGTGGGCCACGGTGAGTGCCTCAGCCACTTGCAGTGCGATTGACAGCGTCGTCTTCAATTCCAGCGGTCGACCATTAACCAGTTGTCGTACGTTCTTGCCTTCGACGTGTTGCATCGCGATGTAGTGAACGCCATTGATCTCATCAAGATCGAAGATCGTGCAAATGTTTGGATGGTCGAGTGACGACGCGAGTCGTGCTTCGCGCTCGAAACGCTTGAGATTGGCTTCCCTCGCGGTCAGTTCCGGCGGCAGGACTTTGATAACGACATTCCGACCTAACTTCGTGTCGATCGCTTTGTAGACAGTTCCCTGTCCGCCGACGCCAAGCTTTTCGGTGATCCGGTAATTGCGGAGTGTCTTACCAATCATAAGAACATTGCCGATTGCCGATTGCCAATTGCCGATTGGCGCTGTTTGTCGTTGGGTCTATCTGTCAAAAGTTGCGAGTAATTCGTCAGGACTGACGGTTGCAGTTCCAACCTTGCCAACAACAATTCCCGCGGCTTGGTTTGCGAATGTCGCCGCTTCGAGCATCGATGCCCCGGCGGCGAGCGCGGCTGCAAGTGCGGCAATAACCGTGTCGCCCGCTCCCGTCACGTCGTAAACTTCGCGCGCCGCTGTCTTCACGTAAACAGGGTTGCTATCCGATTCCAGCAACATCATGCCGCGCGCACCGCGTGTGATCAGCACCGCATCGCAATTCAGGTCCGCGCGAATACGTTGGGCGGCGAGATGCAAACCATCGTCTGAATCCTCCTCAGCGTTGCTCATACGCAAAGCTTCAAAGTGATTCGGCGTAATCAATGTCGCGGGCCGGTACGATTTAAAGTTGCGCAGCTTTGGATCAATCAATACCGGAATGCGCTCGTAGGCGATTGGTAAAATTGTTTCCAGGATGTACGGCGTCACGGCGCCTTTATCATAGTCAGACACGACCAGTGCATCTGCGCGCGGGAGTTCGGCTTTCAATCGCTCAATCACTATATCTTCGATGCGTGGATCGATAGGAGTCCGTGATTCACGATCAGTGCGAACCACAGGCTGGCTGTGCGCGATGATTCGCGTTTTAAGTGTGGTGGGCCGAGATTCGTCACCCACCAGATTGCCGTCTTGCGAAGTTATTTGGCTGAGCGTCGCGCGAAGTTGTTCAGCGGCTCGATCATTTCCAACAACACCGGTCACCGATGCGCGCGCTCCAAGCGAAATCAAATTGGCTAATACATTTGCTGCACCACCGAGGTGAACTGATTCGCGTTGTACATCGACGACTGGAATCGGTGCTTCGGGAGAAATTCGTGTGACATCGCCCCAAACAAATTCATCGAGCATCACGTCTCCGAGCACCACAACGTTCCTGCTGCGAATTCCGTCGAGGATTTCTCTTGCGCGTTGTTTCGTTAACTGAGTCACTGAAAATTAGTAACCGTCTGATGGGGCAACCTTGAACATAAAAGCGGTTAGGTTTCAACTTCTCATTCTCCCCAAGCTGAAGCTTGGGGAGAAATGAGACGTCGAACCTCGCTCCAACGCTCGAACATTATTATGGTGCAAGCAATCGTTCAATCGCTGATGTCACGCGTTCAACTGGAACGCGCAGAATACATTCGGGCTCAGGAAACTTCTCGCAGAAATACCCGTGACATGGCTGGCAGGGCATTTCCTCGAATACCACTTCAGCCGGTCCGCTGGTCCACGGTCGCCAATGCGCAATGTTCGAAGAGCCGAACACGACGACCGAAGGCGTTCCCACCGCCGCCGCAATGTGCGCAATCCCGCTATCGTTCCCGACAAATAGATGCGAACGAGAAGCAAGCGCAGTCACTTCCGGAAGCGAAACCTCACATGCCACAATCGGCGTTGCTGCCCCGGTAATCAATTCATTTAAGACGGCAGCCTGGTTAGGACCGGCAATCGCTATCGTGGCGATTCCGTTCGCGGCAAGATAATCAGCTACTTTCGCGAAGTTGTTCGCGGCCCACTGTTTTGTTGCGAACGCGGCTGCGGGATGAATCAACGCGAACTCTTTATCTGTCAATCCCGCTGCATTCAGAATCTCGTTTATGCGCGCTTCTGCCGAGCGTGTCACGGCAAGCTTCGTCGGCGGTCGATCGGTTACGGGAATTCCGGTCCAACCCAGCAGCGCTAGTTGTTGCTCGACCGAATGCGTCCTTTGTTGTCCCCAAAGCAGCAGAGGTGAAGGCGCCTGGTGGTTATGCAGTTGGGCATACTGATAAGACGCATAACCGACACGGTGGCGCGCACCTGTTGCTCGAGTCAAAAAAGTCGCGGTCGTTCCGCCGTGTAGGTTGTAAACAACGTCGTAATGACGGCTCCGTATCTCATGCGCGACGCGTGCTCGCGCCGATAGACCTCCGCGCTCAAAAGTGATGACGTTGTTAATGAACGGATGTTCATCAAGCACCGGGGCGACCCAGTTTTCAACCAAGATGTCGATCTCAGCGTCCGGCAGAAATCGGCTCAAGGCGTGAATCGACGCTGTCGACAAGACCGTGTCGCCTATTGATCGCAAACGAATGAGGAGAACTCGTTTGACCTCGCCCCAATTCCACCGCGACGGGCCGAGAGGTTGTGGAGCGTCGTTAGCAATCGACGCGGCGCTGGCCTGTGCGTCCGCCTGTCGTGGTGACTGCTCGACCATAGTGCGAAGAAAAAAATTTACTGCTCGATCTTTGCCTCGTCGACGAGCATTACCGGAATGTCGTCGCGAATCGGGTAGACACGTTTACACTCGACGCACTTCAGCCCGCTTCCGTCGGGTTTCAACTCGACATCGGCTTTGCATGCCGGACAGGCGAGAATCTCTAACAGGTCCTGACTAATCGCCATTCAAAAACCCTTTCTGTTTCTCCCTTTTGATCAGTAGCGTTGCAGTGCGGCCGTTTAAGCGTTGATGACGGCACGCGGTACTGGAATGGGCAGCTTAAAAAGTGATTCGGGAATGGCAAAGCTTATCACACGGGTAGCCCGCAGACACCAAGAGAGACGCTCATAGTGTCCTAATCTGCGTCCGAACGCTCGGCGTTCTCTGCATCTGCGTCCGAACGCTCAACGCTCTCTGCGTGCCCTGCGTCTCAGCGGTGTAATTTGAGATCCCGAACAAACCAACAAACCAGTGAATATTCCTGTTAGAGGCTTGCTACCCGGTCGTTGCTGTGTTAGTCGTTTTTGACGGAAACGGTTTAGCGGACGAAAGACGTGTCATTAGAGTTCACAATTCAGTATTCCTGCCCACTTCGAGCCCAGTACGCCGAAAAACACTTACGTGATTGGGGCCGCCTCAGCAGTCTTCATGCGCGACTTACAACGGGCGACTCGAGCGCGCCGTCTGCCGAGAAGCTTCAGTGGGTTGAAAACGCTCGAGAAGAGGTTGAACGAATGCAGCAGGCGACAGTGGTCTGTGCGCATTGTCCGGCAGCTTTGCCGATGGACGCCGCCGGGGAAGGTGAATCCGTGGGCTGTCTCGGACGGATAAACTATCCAGTCGAAGCTCAATTTGAAAAGTTTCTGGCCGATCGAATCCAGCTGTCGCTCGACACGCTCGACAAGGAAGATCAACCGCGCTTGCTTCGAATCCTGGTGGATCCCGAATCACCTTTTGACGGCGAAGCGACAAAAGAACTTCGCCGTGTGGTTACACCGGAGGGATTACGTTTCTTCGAATTGCGTGTGCCGATTGCGTTGACGCGAGATGCGGCGAGGTTAACTACCGACCATGTTTTTGATCTACTGGCCGGATTTCGTTCCAACGACTCCGACATCACGAGCTACACTCGGGAATTCCCATTTGAAGCGACCGCTGACTACTACGACTTTCTCGATCTGATCCTGCGTAGCGAGTTGGGCCAAACAGAGATGGAGCGATTGCGATCGCGTAGTCGGAACTACTTGCAATACATGCGACTGCTCACCGCGATCGAAAAAGCAGAAGCGCTGCACACACGGGTGTTGATTGATTGACCATGGAGGATAAACTTTTCAGTTTGTCGTCACGTGCTTTGCGTTCGCCTGCTTTCAGGAATTGCACAACATATCAAGGAACGTTGAATCAACCGCATCTCCACGACAAACTGTGAAGTTTATCGAACATCATTACTGCTTCGATTCATCCAGTAGCCGCAGCGTATCGAGGATAAGATTTGTGTTGCTCAGCGCCTGTATCTTTTCCGGAAAACTTTGAGCCGATTTTTGAAATTCAAACGTACCGCTCGTGATCTCCACAACTCGTTGAAAACCAGCTTCACCGACGTCTCCAGCGCATTCAGCATCGACAATTCGTCCGTCGTTGAACAACACGGATCCTTCTTGAGTATTTCCAGTAAGCACTAGCGTTCCAGTCAGTTTTGCATTTTCGATTACCTGGATTGCGTCGAACGCGCTGATCGCACTGAGGTCACCGGCCAGTGTGAAGTGTTTCTTGGTGAATGTGGCTTCCGGTGCAGGCGCCGGCTTCAGATCGGGACGACGTGCGCGACGAATCGCTTCCAGGCCGGAAGCGATATTGATCCGTTCGTCGAGTCGCTTTGCTTCGATCAGGCGATCGTGCGCGGCGTCGAAATCCTCTCGCTCAATGTAGAGGCTAGCGAGTGCCAGACACTGCCTGGCAGCTTCTTCCGTTTGCTTGTGGCTCGCACAGATTTCACGCAATCGTTCGCGAAGGGCGATTGATCGGGAGTTGTGTTCAAGCGCAGTTCGCAGGCGTTTGACGGCGCGATCGATGGATTTGTACTTGAGGAAAAGCTCAGCATCGAGCAGGGCTGCGTCGATTTCGCTTACGTGGTCGGGTTGGGAGTCGGATAAAGCCATTGTTCGGAGGGGACAGCCCTGGTTAATCGAAGTTTACCACAGCGTTCGGGGCCGCAAAGTGTCTCCATTTGGAGTCTATCAGTGACCATATCGTGTGTCTGAAAACCCCTCGCACCCGCTGACTTCCACTGCGTCTTAGCGGCGTTTTCACCCATCGCCTGCCTTGGAATTTTGCCCCTCCGATAAAACAGCTCGAAACGTGGCCCTTTTTGCAGTTCCGGTACGCGTTACAGGTAGGGAAGAATTGAACTGAAGGGCGGCGGGCGACGTTTAGATTTACGGAAACGGCTGGCACAGAAGCTGCGAATCAGAGGGACATGGCGGTGCGGAACCCACGCCAGACCCGAGGCCCGGCGCCGCCATCGAACCGAATAGATTGGAAGGTACAGGTCAATGAACCGCTGGATGAAAAGACGAATCGAACGCTCACGAGAACGCTGCGAAAGAGCTGAAAGACAAAACCGGCCACAGATACACGCAGATGAACGCGGATCGAATCAATTGCCAATGGATTCGCGCATCAGTGCTGGCACTCAGATAGTGGGACGCGTCGAGAAGCTCGCCTAACAACGACTTCGATAGTTTCCCAGTTCACGGCTTTATCAAACACCATCCTTTTGAATTCCCGTTTAAGGGCATCCGCATCAACGTCAGCCAATAATTCCAGGTGCAAAAGACGAGCGGTCAAGTCTCATCAGAACCACTCAGCCTAAATCAAAGCAAGTAGGGAAGGGCGGTTCACCCCCGCTCGAGATCCATAAGTCTCAACGTTCACCGATACAGTTCAAGTCCACTAGAAGGTAGCAACTACGAAACTCGAGCGGGGGTAAAACGCCCTTCCCTACTTGCATTTATTCGAGTTGAGTTGTTTCAGTGAACTTGACCGCTAATGTTTTGCACCGTGAATTGTTTAGCGAGTGACGCCTTTGGTTGCAGCTTAATCCCCGCTGTGTGTATCTGTGTTCATCTGCGGCTCCTAAAAATCTAGACGCAATCCGAGACGTAGTTGACGAGGCCGCATCGTTCGTGTCGCTACCAAGAATGAATCCATA
>DATIBJ010000183.1:0-8232 GCA_035457565.1 Pyrinomonadaceae bacterium
GGCGGCGGTGTGAAGGTCAGGTATGAACAATCCACCGGCTGCGTCGGTGGTATTCCCTAACAAGGGGGATGATCTCAGTAGGTTGAGTATTAACCATCCACCGACTGCGTCGGTGGGATTCCGGACTTTTTGTGCAAAGGCGCGTATCGGACATTCGTTGAGCCGCTTCAAAGTTGAAGCGCTAGGGTTTCCCGTTCTTCGGCATACGTCCATTCGACTTCGCCAGATACTCTCGAAGGAATCGACCGGTGTAAGAGTTCTTGAGTTTCATGATCTCTTCCGGAGTTCCGGTGCCAACCACATAACCACCAGCGTCGCCACCTTCCGCGCCGAGGTCGATGATATGGTCCGCCGTCTTAATCACGTCAAGATTGTGTTCAATGATCAGCAACGAACCGCCTGCTTCGATCAGTGCGCGAAATGCTGCCAGCAGCTTGTTGATATCGTCGAAATGCAGACCAGTGGTGGGTTCGTCAAAGATATAAAGCGTTTTCGCCCCGGTCCGTTTCAGTAGATGAGCAGCTAATTTGATTCGTTGCGCCTCTCCGCCGGAGAGCGTCGTCGCAGATTGGCCCAGACGCAGATACCCAAGCCCCACGTCATCGAGCATCCGCAGGCGATTCGTAATCTTGGGTACCTCCCGGAAGAAGCCAATTGCTTCACGAATTGTCATGCTCAACACTTCGTGCACGTTCTTACCGCGGTAACGAACATCCAGAATCTGCTGCTTGAATCTTGTTCCCTTGCATTCTTCACAAACGAGCTCGACGTCAGCCAGAAACTGCATCTCAACAGTCACAGTTCCGTCGCCCTGACACACCTCACATCTGCCGCCAGGTAGATTGAAAGAGAAGTGGGATGGATCAAGGCCACGAGCTTGCGCCTCACGCGTGCCGGCAAACACTTCGCGAATCGCGTCGTAAACTTTTATGTAGGTGACTGGATTTGATCGCGGCGTTCGGCCGATGGGTGATTGATCTACCAGGATGACGTCATCGATAAACTGCCCGCCTTCCAGTTTCTGAAATGCTCCGACGTGTCCCTGCCATTCACCCCTTTGTTTCTTCACGCCGGCGTAGATGCAATCGTGAATCAACGTTGACTTTCCCGACCCGCTGACGCCTGTAACGCATACCGCCATGTCGAGCGGTATCTCGACGTCAATCGATTTCAGGTTATGTTCCGAAGCTCCCTGAATTATCAGCTTTCGCTTCTGGGCGGTCCTTCGTTGTTTTGGCTCTTTGATTTCTGCATCACCGCGAAGATAACGTGCAGTCAGCGAGCCTTCATCCTTCAACAATCCGGAAAAATCGCCTTCGTATATGACTCGTCCACCGAGTTCGCCGGCGGCCGGTCCGATGTCCAGAATGTGATCAGCCGAACGCATCATGTCAGCATCATGCTCAACCACGAGCACGGTGTTACCAATGTCGCGCAGGTTCTGGAGCAGATGAATCAATCGTTCATTGTCGCGCGGATGGAGTCCGATAGAAGGCTCGTCCAACACATACAGAGCGCCGACAAGAGAGGAGCCGAGGTTCGTTGCCAGTTGAATTCGTTGTGCTTCGCCACCTGAGAGTGTAGAAGCCAGGCGATCGAGAGTTAGATAGTCGAGACCGACCTCAACCAAAAATCGCAGACGACGCCGGACCTCAAATAGAATCCTATCGGCTACGGCAGTTTGTTCCGAAGAGAGTTTAAGCGAATCAAAAAACGCGGCCGCATCTTTGATTGATAGAGCACATATCTCGTGAAGTGTGCGACCACCGACCTTAACGTCTCTCGCTTCCTGACGCAGACGACCGCCACCGCAGTCGGGACACAGGGTGTAACCACGATACTTCGAAAGGAAGACACGAACGTGCAGCTTGTACTTCTTCGTTTCCATCCATTCGAAAAAGCCTCGCACTCCACTCCACTCACCACGCCCATCGATAATGGCCTCCTGGTCTGCACGTGAGAGCTGAATGAAAGGCTCGTTCATCGGAATCTTTTGCGAGCGACAGAACTGTTTCAGCTCTGACATGGCCCATTCGTGTTGCGGCTTTGTCCACGGTTCAATTGCACCTTCTTTGAGTGATAAACCAGGATTGGGAATCACCAGGTCGAGATCGAGGCCAATCGTGTTACCAAATCCCTGGCAGGTGGGACACGCGCCGTAAGGATTATTGAAGCTGAAGAGTCGTGGCTCGGGCGTGGCGTAAACCGTACCGTCGTATTTGCATTCGAATCTTTCGGAGAAGCGTAACTGTTTCGGTTTCTCTTCTGCGGTTTCGATCAGTGCGGTGCCGTGCCCTTGCTGAAAACAGATCTCCAGCGAATCGACTAGTCTTTGCCGCACATCGGGTCTCGCTGCAAGTCGATCGACGAGCACATACACGTTCTCAAAATCGTCGCGCGTGTAATCGTCGGGCGAATTCAGTTCAATTGTCTTTCCCTGAAAAAACAATCGAGTAAATCCGCGCTGCATCAGGCTCATCAGGTGGGCGTTTATGCTTTGACGCGACCCCGCATCCTTTTTCTTTGAGCGTTTTCTTTGCTGGGCCTCATCCGATCGATGTTCTGTAACAAGGCCGGACGAAGCAGGGAAGAGCACATAAAAGCGCGTGCCTTCCTGGAGTTTGGATAAGACTTCATCAGCTATCGACTCAGGTGAATCCCGATAAACCTCTCGGCCGCAAACGCGACAAAACGTGAGACCTACCCGCGCGAAAAGGAGGCGGAGGTAGTCGTAGATTTCTGTTTGTGTGCCAACGGTGGAACGTGGGTTCCTCGTGGAATTCTTCTGCCGAATGGCGATAGCTGGAGCAATGCCGCGAACTTCATCGACATCCGGCTTGTCCATCCGCTCCAGAAACTGACGGGCATAGGCCGAAAGAGACTCTACATATCGCCGTTGGCCTTCAGCGTAGATAGTGTCGAAAGCCAGTGACGATTTGCCGGAGCCGCTCACGCCGGTGACCACTGTCATCTGATTAATGGGGACGGAGAACGAGATATTCTTGAGGTTATTTACCCGCGCCCCTCTGACTTGAATGGCTTCTTCAGACATCGATTACTGAGGTTCGGCCCCCCACAGATGCGAATCTGAGGGACTCCGAAAACCTCGCATGATACCTCGAACAGCCAGCGAACGCGAAACGGGCAGGTTGGGCAACCTCCTGTGCAACATCCTCACGTCTGTGCTTCTGTAGTTTTGGCCTTACAAGTAACACCTAGCGGCGCGTCGGACGTATTTGGTTTAGTGTTGCTTCGTGTGGTTTCGTGGATCGTCTTTTTTTCTGGACAACGGAACGATCCGCGAAATCACACGAACTAAACACGAAACTCGTTACCACCCTCCTCAACCGCACAGATAAGATGAACACTGAACGATCCACCACAGAGACTGATTGACGACGACCCAGTACTTGTTCGAAAATGCGCGCTGACATGAATACATCCCGTTTTTTGCTTCGTGGCTTCCGGCGCCCGCGAGAGATCGCTTGCTTTGCTCTCGGTAAACTCGAGCAACAGGTGCTGGAGGAAGTGTGGCGCTTCGGCGCGGAAGTAAGTGTCCGTGACATTCATCGAGCGTTCGATGAGCGCGTTGCCTACACGACGCTCATGACCACGCTCGACAGACTGTTCAAGAAGAATCTACTCAACCGCCGCAAAGACGGTCGCGCTTTCTTGTACACAGCGACCATCGCCCGTGAAGAGTTCGATCACGGAATCAAGGCTGACGTCATCGACGGTCTTCTCGGGCAAGGCGCGGACGGTATTGAGCCAGTGCTTGCCTGCATCGTCGACACTGTGAGCGAACGCGACCGGGAGTTTCTCGACGAGCTTGATCGATTGGTCCAGGAAAAGAAACGCGAACTCGGAAGCAAAGCGTAACGTCGCAATGTACGAACTACTCGGCATCAGCATAGCTTTCGCAGCACTTTTGACGATCAATGCGCTGGCGACGCTGGTTGCGGCTGGGTTTGGTCGATTATTACGACGACCTCTTCGAAGATGTACTGCGCGAACGCGAGCTGAAATTCTCTTCGCTTTGCGCATTGCGCCACCAGCGATAGCGATTGTTACGCTCGGCGCATTTCTGATTCCTTCATATCTAATCTATGAGCCTCACGCGACGAAAGAACGGATAACGATCAAACTTGCTGTGCTGGCCATCGCGTCCGGCATTGGCGTGACACTGGCAGTTTGCCGCGGCCTACGTTCATGGATTGCGACGCGTTCACTCCTTCGACAATGGTCAGCCAACGCAACGAGAGTTGAAGTCGAGTCGGTCTCCATTCCGACCTTTCGTCTGCCGCATTCATTTCCCCTCGTCGCTGTTATCGGTAGCTTCCGACCAAAGTTGTTTATTGCTGACCACGTTCTTCGCACACTGACTGAAGAGGAACTTGCCGCAGCAATCGCCCACGAATACGGTCATCTCGCAGCACTCGATAACTTCAAGCGTTCGTTGTTGCGCTCCAGCCGTTCTGCGTTACTAGTCATTCCATGCGGTCGTTCACTGGATCGTGCGTGGTCTGAAGCTTCGGAGTCTGCTGCGGATGAATACGCGGCGCAGGAAAGCCCTACTGTAGCGGTGAATCTCGCTGCAGCGCTCGTCACAATTGCGCGACTGGTGCCACAGCAACATCGCACGATGTTGCCTACCTCAGTCTCGACATTCCTTCGCGGTGATGAAGAGCCGCAAGGAGTGAAGGATCGTGTTCGCCGTTTGCTGGAACTGGCGGCCACCGATTCGAGGTCTCGATTTAACAACGCCCCTGTTGTGAGATTTGGTCTCTGGTTGTCTCTGGCACTTATCGTCATCGTAAGCATAACCATTGAAAGCCGACCCCAGGTCCTTGCCTCCGTTCACGCCCTCATCGAACAGTTCGTTGCCGTGCTGACCTAACGATTACTCCAACAAACTCAGCAGAACTAATCAAGCGCCAAAGTACGACGGCTGGTAGTAGACGGACCGTGCCGTTAGAGTTCGTCGTTTAATCTCCAACCTAATTCTGAGTTGGAGAACATTCAAAAGAGTTCTCAATCTCTTAAACTGAAATTGCTTTGATTGTCTTTCAAGTCGAAGACTGATCTGAGAGAGCACACATGTTAATTGGTAAATCTGGAAGCGCCTTTCTGCGTTGTGTTCTGTTGTTGTTGACGCCACTGATGGGCCAGGCCCAGGAGAATCAGGCGAAAGTCGCCGGTTCCGTTAGAGACGGGAACGGCGCAGTTGTCGCTGGTGTTGAAGTTTCGTTACTGCACGCGGAAGCGGTCGTAGCCAGTACGTCGACGGACGCGAACGGCAACTTCAATTTCTCCGTGCCGCCGGCGAATTACGAGCTCAGGGTCACGAGGACGGGCTTCGCTCCTTACCGGTCAGCGCTGGCTGTGCCATCAAGCGGACTAAATGATGTCGCGGTTGTATTGGAAGTTAATCCGCTTGCGGAGCGAGTGACGATAACTGCGGAGGCTGGTCAGGTCGTTGACGTTCGGCAGATTGAAACGCAAGTGAACGTAATCAACGAGAAGAAGATTATTGAACGCGCGACTGAAGTGGTGGCCCAGGTCGCCGACGAAGAGACGGGCGTTAATCTGCAACGCACCAGTCCATCGCTGAGTGCAGTGTTTGTGCGAGGTCTAACCGGACGAAACGTCGCCGTTTATGTCGATGGTGTTCGTTACACCACGAGTGCTCAACGCGGTGGGGTCGGAACGTTCTTCAGTTTGATCGAGCCTTCGACACTCGAGACCGTCGAGATCCTCCGTGGCCCAAACAGCTCGCAATACGGTTCAGACGTGCACGGTGGGGTTGTGAATTTCATTTCCCACCCTCCGAGATATGGCAGTGTTGATGGCGAGACGCACGGAAATGCAAGCGTCTTCTATACGTCGCCCACGAACGGCTTTGGTGGCAACACGCTGCTGACTTATGGCACAAAGAGATATGGACTTCTGATGAACGTCAATGCAAGACGCATCAACACAATTCGGCCGGCAGACGGTTTGGATTCGCACGCAGCGATTACTCGATTCCTCGGCCTTCCATCAGATTTCTTCGGCACGCGTTTGCCAGACACGGGTTTCACTCAGTACGGAGGATTGGTTCGTTCGAACTTCACGCTCGATACGAACACGCAACTGCTATTTAGTTACGCGCGGAATCAACAGGACAACGCGAAGCGCTACGACCAACTGTTGGGCGGCGACGGCAATAATATCGCTGACCTGCGTAACCTAATGACCGACACGTTCTATGCTCGTCTTTTCCGGCAGAATCTCGGCTTCTTTGACAACGCCTCGTTTACCTTCTCTTACAACGGACAGCGGGAAGAGCGAATCAACCAGGGTGGGAACGGCAATCCTGTGGGAGCGATCACCAACCAACGCGAACGTACGAATGTTCTTGGGTTCAACTTCTTTCTCGATAACGAGTTCGGTCACAACGATTCGTTATTGATTGGCGCTGATGTTTATCGAGACAAGATAGCTGCGCCGGCGTTTACGTACGACCCGCTCACGCGCATGTTTAGTAACTCTCGACCAAGAGTTCCAGACGGAGCTCGTTATCTCTCGTATGGGTTCTATGTTCAGAACATTTTCACGGCCATTCCCGATCGCTTAAGAATCAGTGGAGCGCTGCGTTACAGCGTGGCATCGTATGAATCGCGCGCAGCGAATGCGCAACTTGGTCCAAATGGTCACCCGCTGTTTCCCGACGACAGCGCACGCTTCGGCGCTCTCTCAGGGCGCATCGGCGGTGTCGTAACTCTGGGCCGCGGCTTCGATCTTGCGGCGAAGTACACGCGCGGTTTTCGCGCACCCAACACGACAGATCTCGGTCTTCTCGGTCTTGTCGGGACTGGCTTCGAAGTCGACACACTCACCGCAATCGAGCGCGGCGGTTTCATCGGCACTACGGCTGGCCCAGATGCAGTCTCAACGGGCATTCCCGTCACTCGTTTGGGACCCGAATACAGCGACAGCTTCGATGTTAGCTTGCGCTTCAGGCATTCACGTTTTGAGGCAGAGTTCACTGGCTTTACGAACAAGCTCAGTGAGGTCTATTTCGATCAAGCACTGGTTCTGCCTCCGGGACAGCTGGGAACGTTCCTGGGTTCGGAACAAATCATTGCGCAAGACTCGAATGGACTGGTTTTCGTTGCGGCTGCCCCGACCAGTCCAGTACTGGTTCGAGTGAACTTTGATGACACAAGGTTTAATGGCTTTGAATTTGACGCGCGTGCACGGTTCAACGATCAATTCAGCGCCACCAGCAATTTCACTTACGTTCGCGCTTACAGCCTGTTGAATGGATTGCCGCCAAACATCGAAGGTGGTCTACCGAATCCGTCGGGCTTCTTGAGTTTTCGTTGGCAACCGAAGTCGCGTTTTTATCTGGAAGCATATTCGACGTTGACTGGCCGGCAGAGAAGGTTGTCTTCACTGGATTTGGTCGATCGTCGTACAGGTGCTGCGCGATCTCGCGCGAATATCCAAAACTTCTTCCGCCGCGGAGCATGTGTACGGGGACTAACGACGCCTGGTCCAACCGGCTGTGGATCAGCAGGAGGGATTCTGATCCCGACTGGAGAAACGTTGACACAGGTGCAGAACCGGCTGCTTCCGGTCGGCTCGACGATTAACGGCGTCTTCGTCGCGAATAACGACACCGCGGTCCCAATTTTCACAGCAGTCCCAGGTTATGGGTTGATTGGAGTTCGCGGCTCAGTTCGTTTCGGTGACCGCTCTGAGGTGACGTTTGATTTCGAAAACATCGCTGATAAGTATTACCGAGGGATCAGCTGGGGAATCGATGGAGCTGGAAGAGGAGTGACGGTGCGGTATCGATATAGTTTTTGAATCAGTGTGCGAAGAGAAAAGAAATCATTGGTCAGTTGTCATTTGAGATTTGTCATTTCAGAAACCGACGTAGTTGATTTGGGCTTTCACTCAACTCAGTGGCAAACAGTCAGTACCGAAACGCGGGGTGTTCGATAAACTTTAGTCAGGATTATATACTTGACAAAAGTTAAGCTTTGCGGCATACTCTCACCATGAAGCCGCAAAGCACTTATTTCCGAGCCTTTTTCTTCGATTCTGGCTTTCCGACTTCCTGTTCAATATCGCGCTTTATTGACTCAATCAGTTTACGGGTAGGCACGCGCTCAATCGGCTTGCTTGCCCGCGCCCTGCGAGGTGATCTCCGATGACTCTTATTGACGTTCATACAATGTTCTC
>DATIBJ010000184.1:0-14741 GCA_035457565.1 Pyrinomonadaceae bacterium
CGGCCTCTTTCATCAGTCACAAGTCTCACAAAGTCTTTATTGTCCGCCGACACACGAGTCGATTCGTAATAAATCCTTTTCGCATCTTCATCATCGACGAGCGTGTCGCGATCACCGGCAACTGCGATTAGCAAAGTATCGCTTTCGATCTTCTTCAGATCAGCCAGCGGTACGTTTGCTGGACTACGTGTCAACCCGGGTTCGACCGACATCACGGCGCGTATGCGTGGTAGTCCTGATTCGCCGGCTAGAGCAGCGACACTTGCGGCAAGTAAGCCACCAAGCGAGTGACCAACCGTTGCGACTTTATTGATATCAGGTCGCACATGCCCGGGTTCAGTTTGTAATCGTTTCACCGCATCTTTGACGGCGTAGAGCGCATTGGGAATGAAGTCTTCTCTGCGCGTGAGGATGCTCGACTGGTAACGAGGAAACACCACGATGTTGCCGCGCTTTACGATGTGATCGATCCACGCACCATAATAGAGTGGATTGGTTCCGCCCCATCCGTGGAGAAAAACAACAACGGGCGCAGTGGTTGGTTTCGGTTTATCCGGCTCGTAGATCCAATATTCGTTGCCGCCCTTTCCGTAACGGTTCTTTATGACAGCGGAATGGAGTCCGTTCCTTCCGCCCGGTCCGTTTTCCGGTTGAGGCGGCGGTGTGGAAACTTGAAATGAGGAACTCGATGAAACGGCTAGAATCGAAGCCAGAATCAAACCGATAATCCGAAACCGCATACCCTCTCCTTGCCGTGGGAAGCTTACATGGCTCCCACTTTCTTTTGACGCGAAGATAGCCGAAAGAGTTTGACTGCGTCGCATTTTCCAAGCCACTTCGCGATGTAACAGACTCGCCGCCGTTCATCGTTGTGAATGACCGTCCTCAGCGGAAGTTTTCCATCAACATGATGTCGCTTTCCCTACGGTCGACCTGCACATAGAGAATCTTCCGCCCATCGGGTGAAATGGAGAGGCTGGGAAACACCAGTTCAAGCTCTTTCTCGATCGCAGTGATCCGCGTCGTCTGACCGGTCGCGAAGTTGAAGAACTCAATGGTTGGACGAGGTCTCGCTTTCGTATTCACGAAGTAAATGCCGACGTCAAGCAAAGCCCAAAAGCCTTGGACGCCTTCATCAAGAACGCGTATCTCCTCGCCACCTGTGGCAGTTATCCTCCAAATACCTGGAATAGCGGAGTCTTTACTATAGTAGACAAATTTCCCATCTAATGACTCGAATGCCTCTCGGCCTCCATGTCGAGTCACTTGAATCGCTTGGCCTCCTTTAGCAGGCGCCTTCCACACTTGCCAATCCCCTGTTCGGTTAGAGCCGAAGTAGATCCACTCCCCATCTCTCGACCAACTCGGGCGCACATCTTCAGCATTGTCTTCCGTGAGGAGGCGGGGTTTGCCCCCTTCCGCGCCAAGCACATAAATATCCCTATTACCGGACGCTGTAGAATGGAATGCGATTTGTTGGCCGTCAGGAGACCAGCGAGGACTGCCCACGTCGGTGGGGCCGGGTAAGTAGGTCAACTGAATAGAATTTAATCCTTCACTATCGGAGATCCAGATGTTGCTGCCTCCAGCGCGGCTTGATGCGAAAGCAATTCTCTTACCATCTGGGGAGAACTGGGGGCTAGATTCTGTTCGCGTAGAGGAGATTAGGTTGGTTGGGTTACCACGCTTGCCCATAGGCCCTCGCAATTCGACCTGCCAGATGTTTGTGTCTGCAACTGCTTGCGAGAAAGCAAGGCGGTTACCCTGATGGGAAATAGCCAGGGAGACGGTGTTTTCTACGCTTCCCTCTAACAGTGCAGGAATGCCGCCAGAGGCCAAAACTCTCCAGAGTCCGCCTGACTGAGCGAACACGATCTCGCGGCTATCCATGGTCCAGGCTAGACTTCTGGTAGTCATGCTGATTTGGGCCGAATTATCAATAGCAAGTAGCTTGGGTTCACTGCCGTTACCGCTCGTGGGCAGGACGTAGATATGACCTCCTGTGCCCACACTAGACCTGCGCATGAAGGCCAGAGTTTTCCCGTCGGGCGAGAAGGCGGGTGTCGAATCCCCAAGAAATCCCACGGGCGGCGACGTTATTTTGCGCTTTTCCAGGCTCTCAACCGAAAGCAGGAAGATGCTGTTCGGCTCACTTGGCGAGTCTCTTCCTGAAAAGCCTAGGCTCTCGCCATCCGGAGACCAGGACAGCCCATTGCCATGTTCAAATAGCGTGAAAAATGCTGAAGTTCCTGAGTACAGCATGCGCTCAGGCCCGCCGAGCGCGGGAACCAGGAAAATGCCCATCTCGCTTCCGGACTGGCGGACAAAGGCGATGTGGTGACCATCAGGCGACCAAGCCGGATAAAGGTCGTCGGCGGGGTTAGTGGTCAGCCGCAATGGTGGCGATCCGGAGTCATTCCGCTTGACGTAGAGGTCGTAGTTGTCGCCCTTCTCGCCGTTCCACGCGAAAGCGATCTGGTCACCGTCGGGAGAAAATGATGGATGCAGCTCGCTTCCCTGGAAGCTAGTGAAAGGAACGATCCGCACAGCCGGCAATGCCGGTTTAGACTGGTCCTGGCCCATAAATTTGTACAATACAAAGCCGATGCCCGCTGCAGCGATCAGCAGTATCATCAGAGTGAGGAGCGCGCCTCGCTTGTGACGAGGCAACTCGCTGATCAGGTGCTCCGCGCCGGATCTCGGGCGCGGGATCCCTCCAGCCCTAACGACTGCCGCTTCATCTCTCTTCGTCTCAGCCGTCTGCAGGTCACTCTGAGTCCTTCGTTCCGCTTCACCGCTTGATCCTCGCACCGCTGCAGATCCTGAGTCGACCTCAACCTCCGACCGGTGTTTGAGGCTCTCCAGATCTGCGTGGAACTCTGCGGCAGTTTGATATCTGGCTTCCTTCTTTTTTTGCAGTGCCTTGGCGACAATGCGTTCGAGAGGTTCCGAAACGACTTCACCGTCGGCGGAAAAGGGAGCGGGGTTCACCTCGAGAATAGCGGCCATCAAATCCATCGCCGTGTCACCCGAAAACGGTCGCCGGCCCGCGACCATTTCATAGAGCACTACACCTAGACTCCAAAGGTCGGTGCGCTCGTCAAGCAAACCTCCGCGCACCTGCTCAGGCGACATGTAGGCGGCAGTACCGATCACAGTGCCGGCCGCTGTCCTGAGCAGAGTCTCGCTCGCTGGCCCCTCAGCTTCGGGCTGTGCGTATTTGGCAACGCCGAAGTCGAGGACTTTGACCAACCCGTCCTTTCGTACCATCACGTTCTCCGGCTTGATGTCGCGATGGATGATCCCAGCTTCATGTGTTGCCTGGAGCGCACTTGCCACTTGTGAAGCAATTATCAGCGCCTCTCTCGGCTTCATCCGCCGCCGCGGCAACGCCGTCATTCGCTGGCGCAAGGTCTCCCCTTCGACATACTCCGTCACGAGGTAGTGCCGGCCTCCCAACTGATCAATCTCATGGACCGTAAGGATGTTGGGGTGATTGAGCGCCGACGCCGCTCGCGCCTCCTGCTCGAAGCGCCGTACCCGATCCCTTTCCGCTGTGAACTCGGCGGGTAGCACTTTGATGGCTACCTTTCGATTGAGGCGTGTATCCAAAGCGAGATGTACTTCTCCCATCCCGCCCTGTCCCAGTAGTGAGATCAGCTTGTATGGTCCTATTTGTCGCGGAATCGCTGAGGAGTTCGATTCTTGTGCTAACTCTTTCGTCGTGGTCTCAGCGGCAACTGCCCTGGCTTCAGGTTCGGCGGCCTGCGTAAGGATTAAACTGGCGGCCTGACGGTCGTATTTCAGCAGCCCCTCCACCTCGCGGCGCAGCTCTTCATCACCGGCGCAAGACTGGAACAGAAACGCCGTGCGCGCCCCTGACTCCTGCTCAAGGGCCGCGTGATACAGCTTCTCAACCCGCTGCCAACGATCTTCATCCATGAGGCGGGTATTGTCAGGTTAATTGTCCAAAGAGGCAATCAGTCAGCTGGTGATGCATATTGCGCGGATGCCCACCGTCTCTCCTTGGAGAGTACCTCATTTAATATCGAGCAGATTCGTCGTATGTTCGGTGACACTTGATGGAGAGACAATCTCTGCCGTCGTGACGCGCTGAGAATCGAAGATTGAAATAGGTGTGTCGTGTCCTGCCGACAAAGCTGGATTGGCAAGCACTGGGGCAAGTCCTGGTGTCTGATCGGGATGTCCAACCGAGGCTGAATGAGAAACTCTTGATTCGTCTGCGATCAGGTATTGGAGCACTCGCATGAGGTGGCGACCGATAACGGCAAGCAGTCCGAAACTCAACATTAGGCCAACAAAGAATGGCTGAGCTACGAGCAGAAATTGAACCTAAATGGGATTGAGCGGGTCGTAAAGATCGAAGAACGGGGGCCTGCAAAGCGGCGCACCATTACGAGCACCCAGGATCGCAAATGGTGCGGACCGTTATCCTTCCAATCCATTTCCGACTTGCCTAAACACGCGAGAAACCTGGCAGGAAGATCATAATAAACGGCCAAGCTGTTGAAACGGCCAAACCTTTAGTGTTCTCGCATAACCTTAGGACCATTTGGACCATCCCTTGGCCCTGAAGGTAACTCTCACAAGCAACTCGGCACAGCAATTGATGCTAGATTCTGCGCCCTGGAAGTAAGTCTCACTTTAAACAGACACCTAAGTCATTTAGCGGAGGGTAAGCTTATGAAGCTCGTAACTGTCAGGAACTTTTTCCTGGTTGGGTTGGCATTTTTGGTTCTCATGGGCGCTTCGTACGACGGTCGAGCAAAGGAGCATGGCCGAGGCGACTCCAAGCGGGAAAAGAAATGCGCTAAGTTTGTGAACTGTCACGACGCCAGCGAAGGTCGTGTGGATGGACGTGGACCACGAACCGACAATGACAATTGGAACTGGAGACGCGTCCGTCAAGGTCGGGATGACGACAGGTTTAATGATCATCAACGACATCGGAGGCATCACCGCGACGGGAGATTTGACCGGGACGATAACTGGCGAGATCGCGACGCTAACTCGCGAGATCGCGACGCTAACTGGCGGAATCGCGACGCTGACTGGCGAAATCGCGATAGGGAGATGGGCCGCGATCGAACCTGGAGTCGCCGCGGTCGCTAGGGCGCTCGCTCGCACTCCTAGTTGCACCGCGCTTTAGTGATCGATTGCGGTAGGGCGTTTGTTGTCCTGAGATTATGCGGTGCAACTAAAAGATGCTGTCGGCTGTCCTTCAAGAAGCACATGGTCGTCGCGTTGAGGATAATCTCGATCATGTAGTCCTTTGCACAAATATCCCGGAGAAGTATTGGCGATGCCAATAGAAAACAATGAACCAAAGGACTGTCACGACGACTGCCATCAATATACCGGCTGGATTGAGGAACACGTGATACAGAAGTATGTTCACAATCACTG
Source organism: Pyrinomonadaceae bacterium (assembly GCA_035457565.1). Taxonomy (GTDB): domain Bacteria; phylum Acidobacteriota; class Blastocatellia; order Pyrinomonadales; family Pyrinomonadaceae; genus PSRF01. Next base: position 5,428 of record DATIBJ010000184.1, read on the forward strand.
GTCCGAGAAGAACGAGACCAAGCGGGACAAACCGATTTATAAGCAGCAGCGCACCACCAACGACTTGTAGCGCAGCCACAACCCAAAAATAGTGAGACTGTGCGAGTGCACCGATAAACTGTCCCGCCAATCCTGTCGGCATCGGTCCCATGTCAAGGAAGTTGAAAAAACCGTTGAGGCCGAAGAAAACGAAGACCAGGCCCAGAAGCAGACGTGCAATCAAAGTTAAGATTTTCACCCTGGGTTACCTCCTTACGTTTGAACCATTTGCCATCGCGCGCCTTACCTTAGATGAACTTGAGAGAAGTTCGACTCGGGTATAGCGTGCGCTTCCAACAATGGATGCAAGGTGCTGATTTGTTCAGAATAATGGTGCCCCCGGCGCGATTCCAACGCGCGACCTTCCGCTTAGGAGGCGGACGCTCTATGCAGCTGAGCTACGGGAGCACTGGTGGTGAATCGTAAATCGTAAATCGTGAATCGTAAAGCGACCCAAGGTTCGACCTGTCAATGGGAGCACGGACGTCCTCGTCCGCAAAACGCGTCGTCAGACACGCAGGTTTTCGCGCTTCGCGCTCAGTTGCGGAAGAGGACTTCCGCGCTCCCAGTGAACACGATTACGACTGATATTTGATCAACGATCTAACGTCGTATCCGGTTAGCTTTTCTCGGCCGGGAAGGAATTCCAACTCAACGACGAACGCGAGCCCAACGACCGTGCCACCTAATTGTTCAACCAGGTCCACGACTGCGCGCGCGGTGCCGCCCGTCGCAAGTAGATCATCGGCGATAATAACGCGGTGGCCATCGCCCACTGCATCGCGATGGATTTGAAGTGTATCTTGACCGTATTCCAGGTCATAGGAAATCGAGGCACATTCGGCGGGAAGCTTCTTGGGTTTTCGAACTGGAACGAAGCCGGCATTCAGGTGATACGCGAGCGCAGGAGCGAAGATGAAGCCGCGTGCCTCAACGCCTATAACGGAGTCGACCTTTTGTCCCTCGAATTCGGCGGCTAGCGCATCAACGGTATTTCGTAAGCCTTCGGGGTGTTTGAGAAGAGTTGTGATGTCGTAAAAGTTTATACCAGCTTTGGGAAAGTCGGGCACTTCGCGAATGAGTTGTTTGAGGTGGTCCATGGTTGTGCTTTTCACTTTGTCCTTTGTCGTTTGTGCTTGGTGCTTTGTTCTCTGTGCTTGGTACAAACTACTAACTACGAATTGTTTGCCACGCGCTTATCGTTCGATCCTAAACGACGAATACTGTCCTGTTGGCTCGAGATTGATTTCTTCCACCTGCTGCACCACCGACCATTGCGGGCCAGTCGCGAGATCGTGCTTAAACGACTCGACATTGACCGCGGGCCCTTCAGCGAATGCTTCAACAGTTCCGTCCGGCCGATTTCTTATATAGCCAACTACCTGATGTTTCGCGGCGGCGCGTTGTGCAAAGAATCGATACCCGACGCCTTGCACCTCCCCACTGATCAAAAACTTTCGCGCTACGGTTTGCATCTCAGATTACTGACTCGTCATCTGCAAGCGCACGCATTCTAGCCAAAGCCTTCTCGTCATGCACGGACAGTAGAAAACTCTTTCTCTCATGCGTGTAACCCTCTTCTCTTAATCACACCACCCTGCGCGTCTGAAAGCCCGTGGACAACAACAAACGCATCAGAATCAAAATCCGCGACTAAACTCCTCACCCGCCCGATTTCTAATCGAGTGACCACGCAATAGAGTATGTCTTGTTCGGTGTCGGTCAGTCCGCCACGTCCCTTGTAGACCGTCACGCCACGACGCAGATCGCGAATGATTGCATCTCGGATCAACGCATTTTGAGGCGAAATGATTATTACCGCCGTGTGTTCTTCAACGCCATGGAGCAAAAAGTCGATCGTCTTCGACGCGGTAAAATAAGTGAGCACTGAGTACATTGCAGATTCGATCCCCAGGAAAAACGCCGCGGCTGAGAAGATCACGATGTTGAACAAGAGAATGACGTCACCCACTTTCAAAAAGTGACTGGTCTTGCTAATGAGGAGGGCTGCGATCTCTGTTCCATCAAGCACCGCGCCTCCTCTGATCGCCAAGCCGATTCCCGCTCCAATGAAGAATCCACCGAAGACGGCGGTGAGTAGCTTGTCAGGCGTGACGTCAGGGAAACTCACGAACGCGAGGCACGCGGATAGACCCGCTATTGCGAGCGTGCTCTTCAGTGCAAAGATGATACCGATTTGCCGGTACGCGAGAACCATGAACGGAAGATTGATGACTGGAATTAGGAGTGAAAGAGGCCAGCCCAGGACGTTGGCGAGCAGCATCGAAACGCCCGTGACGCCACCGTCGATGAAATGGCTGGAAAGAAGAAATCCCTTCAGCCCAAGACCTGCCGAAAAGATACCAAGAACGATCAGGGCAAAGTGTCCCGCCTCACGAATAGCTTTTTTCATCTTCCGCTCCAGAAAAAACCAGGGATTTGATTGATTACAGGAACGTAGATTAACAAAAAGCACAGACGCAGAAGCAAGAGGACGAAAATTCCGCTACATTCAGCTCTCGGCGTTGGACCCGTGATGGTGGGGAGTCGATAGCTTTTATCTGCTTACTTCTTACTGCGTGGGCGAGCAATGACGCCCGAATCAACCGTTTCGCCTGTACGTGAGATGGCTTGGAAGTACAGCTGATCGCCCGCGACTTCAAACAGCATGAAGTGCATGTCGCTATCGAACGCTTTGTCGGTTAACGGAGATCTTCGATCGACATCGCCGCGGCGCAATTTTCCGCCCGCGCCGGAAACAAAGTAGTAAATTCCCTTCTGCGGTTTGATTCGTTCGTACACATGATCGTGACCGGTTAGCACCACGTTGACGCCATATTTCACGAAGATTGGTTCTACGACTTCGCGCAACTGCTTATCTGAACCGTGGGCTTTCGCTGACGAATAGGGCGGATGATGAAAAAAGCAGACCTTCCACTCAGAAGTGTCGGCCGCCAACTCAGTCTCCAACCACTTAATCTGCTTCTGATCCATGTAGTTGCTGTTCAAAGAGTAGAAGGCAACATTTCCGCGCTTGAAGCGGTAGTATTCCTTCCCGTCCATGTTGAAATTAACGTAATTCGACTGCAAGGAGAGATCGTGATTTCCTAACGTCGCATAGAACTTCACCTTCGCATCAAGTAGTGGCTTATATGCACCAGCGAATTTCTTCACAAAATCTGTCGGGGTTTCGCCACCGTACATGTTGTCGCCAAGCAACAAAACAAACTCAAAGGGAAACTCGGAATAGGACCGAACCATCATATCGCCAAGCTGGTATTGCTGCTTGCTGCCTGTGCCGGTATCGCCAACAACGCCAAAACGAACCGAACCATCCTTTCGCGGCAAACTAACCACAACAGGGGTTGCGTGCGCAGACGTCTTCGTCTTATTCGAAGCGGTCTGTCCGAAACTGGCTCCGAGACTCCCACACAGCACAGCGACGAAAAGCAGTAGCGAAGTAAATCTTCTTTTCATTTCCTCCTCCCGTTCAGCTCATTACGGCAGCGCATCAACCATGTAGTCGACGATTAAGTTGTTGTCGCGATCGACGAGTATCATGTTGCGCCCGATGAAGCGATAGCGCAGCTCCTTCGGTAACTGGGGCAACTTCAACAGAAGCGTCGCCGGCATTTCTGTAAACTCTTTATCTTGTGGATAAGGATAGTTGACGCGGATGGGAATCGTTTCGTTCTCTGCCTCGAAGATTGTCTTACGTAACTCCGCCCGGTCTTGCCCGCGAAAATGTGTTTTCAAGGTCATGCGAATGTAAGTCGAGACCTCTGGCTTAAAGATCTCGCCTGCTTTGGCACCCATGCGTGCTGCACGCGTCGCTTCTTGAAACGAAGTCATAAACGTTTGAATCTGCTCGGGTGTGGCATCTTTCGAAAGCTTTGGCACTTTGTCTTTTACCTGGTTGCGCAGCTTGACGTACTCCTGCACTTCACTTTCGAAGACTCTGATCGCCTGTTTGTCGCTCACGGATTGCGCGTTCGCCGTCGCCACCAAAGCCCAGAGCACACCCACGTAGATCGAAATCGTCAGTCTCAATGCTGATTTAATCATCTCTCTGTGTTTCATTTGCCTGCAATTTTGCAAGCAGGGTGCCGCGACAACGTGTTTTTGTTCGATAAACTTCAGTTTATCTTCAAGGCACTACACGTTCAACATCTTTCAGGAACGTGCATGTACCGGAGCCTAACGACAAACTGAAGTTTATCGAACACCAGAGGCGAATGTTTGCGGGACACACTGTGTATAGGTTTCTGACACGGACGCGCTTCTGGTCGAGCACCGGTAGATCGCTTGAGATAGTTTCACAACGTCTACACATTCCATGTCCAGAGGGCCGATAATAGGTTTCGAAGATGAAACCTATTTCTACTCGCCAAACCCTCCTGAGTTATCTTGACGACTATCTCACTCGCAGAGATACGGTCTTCGTTCAACGACAGGGCCTTCGACTGGTCAGTTGGTCGTACCAACAACTAGTCCTAACGTCACGTAAAACAGCTCGCGAATTGGAAACGCGCGGTGTCGCCCGAGGTGAGCGCGTCATCTTATGCGGCGCAAACAGCGCGGAATGGGTCGCCGCGTTCTGGGGCTGCTTGTTGAGAGGCGTTGTTGTTGTACCCATTGATCGTCAAAGCTCAGCCGAGTTTGTTTCCTCCGTACAACAACAGACCGCGGCGAAACTCGCGATTGTAGATCGCGATGCGACAGCTCTAAAACACCTGCCAATTCCCTTCATTGAACTCGAACGATTAGTTGAACTGACCACCCTTCATTCATCGGAACCATATGTGATGGAGGGCGTCACTCGAGAGACGCTCGCGGAAATTGTTTTCACCTCCGGCACAACTTCTACACCCAAAGGCGTCATGCTCACGCACGCGAATATCCTTGCGAATCTGACTCCGCTCGAGCGCGAAATCGGCAAGTATCAGAGGTGGAGACGATTGGTCCACCCGCTACGGTTTCTCGTACTGGTACCACTGAGTCATGTATTTGGACAGTTTATGAGTGTCTTCGTACCGCAGTTGCTGGGAGGCGAAGTGCACTTTGAGCACACGCTTAATCCGGCTGACATCGTGCGTCGTACGCGGAAGAGTCGCATCTCTGTAATTGTTCTTGTGCCGCGAATGCTTCGCAGTCTACGCGAACGGATTGAACGTGATGTCGATTTAGCAGCGCAGTTGAAGACATCGATTCAGCGGGCGAGCAACCTGAGCTTCCTTCGTCGCTGGTGGACGTTTCGTCAAATCCATCGACAGTTCGGCTGGAAGCTCTGGGCCTTCCTGTCCGGAGGCGCCACACTCGACCATCAAACGGAAGAATTCTGGCGCAGGCTGGGTTTCGCTGTGTTACAGGGTTACGGCATGACGGAAACCGCGTCGCTCGTGACAGTCACACATCCTTTCAAACTGCGTCAGGGATCGATCGGCAAAGCACTCCCCGGATACGAAGTGAAGCTCGACGAGTCGGGTCAAATTGCCGTGCGTGGTCCCGCCGTTTCTGCTGGTTACTGGTCGAAGGTGAACGGAAACAATCGCTCGGCCGATGGATGGCTCAATACGGGCGATGTCGGCGTAATCGATAACGAGGGTCACGTCTATTTCAAAGGACGTGAGAAAGACGTGATCGTTACAGCGAGCGGCACCAACGTATATCCGGAAGACCTGGAGGAGGCATTAAATCGACAGCACGAAGTCTGTGCGAGTTGCGTGGTCGGTTGGCCATCGGAACATGGCGAGGAACCACTCGCCGCAATAATTCTTCGTCACGCAGATGTAGATGTTAGTCAAGTCATCGAGAACGCGAATCTGAACTTGGCTGAACATCAGCGGATACGTCGTTGGTACACGTGGCCCGAACCTGATTTTCCGAGAACAGCGACAGAGAAGGTTCTCAAGCGTGAAGTGATTGCGCGAATTAAGGAAAACACTGCTAGCAATGACCCCGAGTCATGTCAGGCCTGCCGGCAGTCGTCGTTCATTGTTGCAACTGCCGCAAGAATCAGTGGTGAGATGATTTCGGCCGCCGCAGATCCCAATCTCAAACTCGCTACTGATTTAAAACTCGATTCGATGGGCCGAATCGAACTCTTGAGCGCGCTTGAAGAGCGTTACGAGATTGATATTGATGAAGCCGCGTTCACCGCCGCAACCACCGTCGGCGACGTCGAGCGAATCGTCAGAGGTGAAGCTGAACAACAGGCAACGCCGTATCCTTTCGTGAATTGGCCACGGCGTTTTCCGATCACCTGGCTACGTGCATTGCTCTTTTATTCGCTCATTTATCCAATCACTCGCGTGATGAGTCGAATGAGTATCGCCGGGCGCGAGCAGTTAAGCGAGTTAAAGGGACCGGCGTTGTTTGTCGCAAATCACGTAACGCTCGGCGATCAAGCGATGGTTTTGGTTGGGCTTCCCGTGCGGCTGCGGCATCAGTTGGCGATTGCAATGGAAGGCGAACGCTTACGGAACTGGCTCCATCCCGCTTCTGAAACACCCGTGTTGATGCGGCTGCGCGGGCTCGCACAATATTTCCTTGTGCGCACGTTCTTCAACGTGTTCCCGCTGCCACGAAAGAGCGGCTTTCGACGAAGTTTTGCTTATGTTGGTGAATGCATCGATCGCGGTGAGAGTGTGTTGGTTTTTCCGGAGGGCGTTCGTGCACCCCGCGGACAGATGCACATGAGTCCGTTCAAGACTGGAATCGGAGTGTTAGTGAAAGAACTAAATGTTCCGGTTGTGCCTGTGAAACTGACAGGACTTTATGAATTGAAGAAGCGACGGCAGTACTTTGCTTCGCCCGGGACAGTGTCAGTCGTTTTTGGCGAGCCGCTCGAGTTGGATCCCGAGACGGACGCGAAGGAAATCGCTGAAGAATTACAACGTCGGCTTGAAGAGCTATGAAGAGTATTCTTGACGGGATTGCACGACTACCAGATTAAGACGCGAAACGGGAGTAACAGGCAGTTCAAGCAGCTTGGACCACTCCCTTTTTTATACTCTAATCGTGCAATCCTGTAATCCTGCCTGATGTTAGTTCTCAGCGTTAATGAACTCTTCAAGATCGCGCGCGACACGCTCAGGTTGTTCCCATGTAGGAGAGTGACCGGTCCCCTCGTACGTACGGAATTGCGACTTTGCGATTCCTGTTATCAGCTTTTCCTGTTCAGCTCGCAAGAAGATCGATTCACGGTCGCCCCAGATGATCAGTGTGGGCGCTTTGATCTTCGCCAACTCTGCATCAGCCCCAGTCAGCAGATCATTAACCACCGCTTTCCAGACTCGCGCGGGTAATTTTCCACTTTCGCTGAACAGGGTTCCGAGAAACTCTTCAGGGACCGGCCTCGCAATCGTTCCCATCTGAAAATCCCGAATAAACTTCTCTGACACAGGATCTGTTAGTGACTGAATCTCCTCTCGCAACCCGAGAACAGCACCGTTCTTTGGCGTGTAGGCTGAACCAATCAGCACAAGCTTCGTCACACGAGAAGGTGCGAGCGTCGCCAGGTGTTGAGCAACAAAGCTGCCCATCGAATGGCCCACGACGGTTGCTGCTTCAATTCCCTTCGCCTCCATAAAGGCGAGCGCATCTTTCGCAAAATGGCGCGGGGTGTATCCTGTTTGAGGTCGATCGGAGTTCCCGTGACCACGCTGGTCTAAGATGTAGATGTGATACTTCCGGTTCATCGACGAGAGCACACGGCTATATGAAAACCAGGAGTCAGAGAAACCGTGCAGCATCAATATGGCTGGTCCATTCGCGTCGCCATGTTCGGCATAATGTAGTCGAACGCCTGTCTTAAGTTTGATGTTGGCAAAGCGAAGCTTAATTGAATCGTTAACCACTGACGTCGAATTGCTGTTTCCATAAGCCGTCGTAGACAAGACTGTCAGAAAAACAACGACAAGCAGGACAACAAGCGTTGATCGGTTTTGTATGATCATTTTCAAACCTCCCTCAGACATTCGCAGTCAGCACTGATTCGAGATAGTTTCCTCTACTAATAACGCGTAATCACTTCATCTTTTGGAGCATGGCGTTCAGTACCGTTCGCGGCAGCGGATGGCCAGAACTCAAGCGACAGGATTCAACATGAGTAGACATCGAGATCGAAAAAGATCTCGGATCTTGAGTGTTGGCCATCCGCTACCGCGGACGGTACCGAATAGGTTGGTTACCAACTCTTCCCGTTCCGCAAAACAGTTACGTGTCGTGTAAACTCTGACGCTCTGTTGTCATTTCGTCGGCTGGGAGAACTTTGCTTGTGCGCTCACTTCCAATCGCTTTAATCATTATCTCTCTCGCTTATAGCTCGGTTTTCAACCAACAGAATCCTCCCCAAACTGCAAATGGCAACCAAACTCGCAATACCCAAGCGTCTTCGCCAACACCTTCTCCGTCACCTTCGCTGGTACGATTACCGCCTCCGACTGTGAAGATCGATGACTACCGCGCCGCTGCTGCGCGAATCATTGGCGCCGCACTCACAAGCGATAAAGCCTATGCACGGCTCTCTTATTTAACCGACCGAATCGGCAATCGTCTTAGTGGATCAAAGAATCTCGAGCGGGCCATTGAATGGGCCATCGCGGAAATGAAAAAAGACGGCTTGGACAATGTGCGCGGTGAGAAGGTCATGGTGCCGCATTGGGTGCGCGGCGAAGAGAGTTTGGAGTTGACGAGTCCGGTATCTCAAAAACTTACGATGCTTGGATTGGGAAACAGTGTCGGGACACCTGTCGAGGGGATCACTGCGGAAGCGGTCGTCGTCCGGAACTTTGAAGAGTTGAATGCTTTGGGCGAACGTGTTCGCGGCAAGATTGTTGTTTATAACGCTCCCTTTACAAACTATGGCGAGACGGTTCGATATCGTGGCTCCGGCCCATCGCGCGCTGCGGAGCGTGGAGCTGTGGCGGCAATCGTGCGTTCAGTTACACCGAGAAGTCTCCAGACGCCACACACCGGAGGAACTAATTATGATACGAACCAGCCAAAGATTCCGGCTGCGGCTATCACGATTGAAGGCGCGGAGTTGTTACAACGCATGTACGACCGCGGCGAGCATCCGACTCTTCGCTTGAAGATGGAAGCGAAGTTCTTACCTGATGCAGAGTCGGCGAATGTCATTGCTGAACTAAAAGGTTCTGAGCAACCAGACGAGATCGTGCTCGTCAGCGGACACTTCGATTCGTGGGATGTCGGTCAGGGCGCACACGATGATGGAGGCGGTTGCATTATCGCGTGGGAGACAATCAGATTAC
>DATIBJ010000185.1:0-8512 GCA_035457565.1 Pyrinomonadaceae bacterium
TCATGGTCGAGTTGTCACGTGCGGTGGCGCTGAGTGGAAATGCTCATACGCGTCTGTACTTGATTCGTAACCGGACCGAGGTGCGGCGCCTGCCAATTCGCGTCTGGTGGTTTAAGAATGAACTACGCGTCGTGCGAGCTACTCAGGAGCATTCTAATCTTCTTGGCTGTCGAATTCTCAAAATCGGCGCGATGGATGTTCGTGAGGCAACTGCAAGAGTGAAAGGGATAAAGGCGGGCAACGATCAATGGCAGCGCTACATGAGCGCGTACTATCTGACGAGTCCTGATCTGCTATTCGGCGCGGGCGTGATTCCGAATGCCGAACGGGTTGCGCTGACAACAAAGTGCGGCAGTGAGTCGCGAATGGCGCAGCTTGCCCCTTTACCTCTGCGCAGAACCACGACCCCAAATGAAGCGTGGTGGGACCTCTCGCCTGAATCGCGCGATGAAAATGCTGCATTCGTGCCGGCCCTTCGCGCTGATGTCGCTCCTCTCTACCTTCGCAATACACGCAAGAATTATTGGTACGAATACTTATCTGAATATCGTGTGATCTACGTGCAATACAATCGCTCTCAGCAGGCGCAAGGTGGCCCAACAATGAAGCAGTTTACGGACAGCCTTGTGCAGGAGGTCGAACAGCGGAAGCCTGCAGCACTGATTTTTGATTTGAGATTTAATACTGGAGGAGACCTGACAGTGGCTACGCCGCTGATGAAAACAGTGTCCGAGAAATTTGTAGGCGTTCCGGTATTCGTGATCACCAGCCGGACCACCTTTTCTGCCGGAATCACAGCCGTGGTGCAGTTGAAGCAGTGGGCGCACGCGATTATTGTGGGCGAACCGGTCGGCGATGAGTTGGACACATGGTCTGAGGGCGGCAACCTCCTGCTCCCGAATTCGAAGCTCACCGTGCACTATGCAAACGCAGCGCATGCTTATTCAAAGCGCGAATATCCGGAGCGCCGTCCATACGTTGAAGACTATGACGTTGATTCAATTGCGCCCAATGTGTTAGTTGAATCGAGCTGGGAGGATTACATTAACGGTAGAGATCCTGCGTTAGAGGCTGTCGCAAAGAGAATTCACCATCGAAATTAGGATGAGTCAAGAACGGCGCACGAGTGCTATCTTGCGGCATCTCGTTAGAGCTGCCATTTTTATAGTCAATGTATACGAGGTCGCACTCCTTTAGAAGGCGATACTTGTGAGACTATGAGGCCATGAGAACTACGAGTTTTTCACTAATCTCTCTGCTGGTGATCTTATCGAGCTTATTCTCGCAACCTGCTCAGAGAGTCCAGCCGACTAATTCCGCGGATAGTGTCATCAGAGAATTGTACAGAGTACACAACAATGGGAGAGGCAACGTCTTTGACGCCAAAGGAAAGAAGTATATCTACAAGTTTTTCGATCAGAAGCTTGCTGACCTGATCTGGAAAGAAATCAGCGAGACGCCTGAAGGAGAGGTAGGTAATCTCGACTTTGATCCGCTCTACAACGCGCAAGATACGAAGATTACGAACTTCCAAATAGGTAAGCCGCTGGTCCACGGCGATGCATCTACCGTTTTAGTAAGTTTCCGAAACTTCGGTCAGCGAACGACAATCAAGTTTGAGATGAACAAGAGCGAGGAGGGCTGGAAAATAAGGAACGTGCTCTATGGTGATAAGTCTGATCTGATCAAGATTCTAAGCCCTCCACAATAATGGATCTTCACGCCAAGCTGAAGTTGAGCGATCGAGCAGGTGCTTGAAGGCGAGGTTCTAAGGTTATTACAGCACATCGACCCGCAAATGAGATCGCAGGGGCGTCCTCATGGGTAGCACGCTTGCAGAGCAAAAGTCTTCTTTGTTTGAACGCTACCTTCATATGCTTAGAAGCGACGACAATCCCCGTGTCAGGCTGAACATCCTTTCTTCAATCCTGGCGTGGCGCAGGAAAGACGTTGCTTTTGTTGCGCTGGAACGTTTCGTTAATGATCGCGACCCGAATGTGCGTGACTTAAGTGCCAGAGGTCTACGCATCGCAGCAGTCGATCGGCGCCGAAGCCGTACCAACTGTTCCACTAACGCCGCGCTCAGTCGCTGAAACGCGATACCACAAGACCGACAACATGGAACTTCCTCTAACACCGTTGGAATTCGCGCGCCGCACTCGCAAACTCTATCCAGAGCGAGAAGCGGTGGTCGATGGCGATTTGCGTTTCACGTATGAACAATTCTTCGCGCGGTGTGATCGTTGGTCATCAGCCTTACAGGCCCTCGATGTACGACAAGGTGATCGTGTTGCGTATATTGCGCCGAACACTCATACGATGCTCGAAAGCTTTTATGCAGGGCCGCAAATAGGCGCGGTTCTCGTCCCACTCAACTACCGCCTGATTGCAGACGACTTCGCTTACATGATTAACCACAGCGGAGCTCGCATTGTTTGTGCTCATTCCGATTACCTTGAGGCAGTTGACGGTATCCGTTCGCAGTTACCTAACGTTGAGGCATTTGTAGCTCTCGACGGAGTGCGACCGGGCTGGCTCAATTACGAAACACTGCTGACTGAAGCTTCTACAGAATTTGTTTCTCCGAACATAGCAGAGACGGACTTGTTAACTATCAATTACACGAGCGGAACTACCTCAAGACCGAAAGGCGTCATGATCACTCATCGTAACGCCTATATGAACGTGGTAGGCACACTGATACACCATCCCTTGTCGCTGGCGGATCGTTACCTCTGGACGTTGCCGATGTTTCATGCCAACGGATGGACCTTCATTTGGACTGTTACTGCCGCTGGCGCAAAGCACATTTGTCTGAAGAGGGTGGATCCAGTTGTTGTCTTTCAAAAGATCCGAGACGAATCAGTCACTATGCTGTGCGCGGCGCCAACTGTATTAATCAGCATTGCAAACGCTCCCGAAGAAGTACGACTCCACGCTCGCCCCGGAGTGCGAATCGTGACGGCAGGTGCTCCACCGGCGGCTGCAACCATCGAACGAGTGGAGGGCGAACTGGGGTGGACGATCACTCAGGCGTATGGTCTAACTGAAACTTCACCTTTCATCACGATCTGTGAGTCAAGACCGGAACACGAACCGCTCTCGTGTGCTGAAAAGTCAGTGATCAAAGCGTGTCAGGGCGTCGAGTTACTAACTTCCGGCGAGCTGAAGGTTGTGGACGAAGCGGGAAACGAAGTGCCCCACGACGGTGAAACGATCGGTGAGATTGTTGTTCGCGGAAATGTGGTGATGAAGGGTTATTACGAAGACCCAGAAGCTACCGCCAGGGTGATCCGCGATGGCTGGTTTCACACAGGAGATGCAGCAGTGGTCCATCCAAGCGGTTACGCTGAAATACGCGACCGCTTGAAAGACGTAATCATTAGTGGTGGCGAGAACATTTCTTCAGTGGAAGTTGAAGGCGTTCTGTTGCGACATCCAGCGGTGCAAGAGGTCGCGATCGTCGGCCTGCCGCATGAACGCTGGGGCGAAGCACCGCATGCTTTTGTCGTGCTAAAGACTGGTGCTAAAGCTACGGAAGAAGAGCTGCTGGAGTTCTGCCGTAACAACCTTGCTCATTTCAAGGCTCCGCATAGTGTGATGTTCATTTCGGAACTGCCCAAAACAGCCACAGGAAAAATACAGAAGTACGTGCTGCGCGGCAGGACGGCAATCGCAAAACAGTAGCGACGATTCAGACGAGCACGCAGGAGGAGGAAGCGGAATGGCAATCAAGCCGGGCTGGCAAGGTCGCGTTTTCGAAGACTTCGAAGCGGGCGACATCTTTGAACATCCGCTCGGACGGACCATCACGCAGGCAGACAACATCTGGTTCACCTTGCTGACAGTAAACGCAAATCCGATCCACTTCGATTCGGTCTACGCCGCTCATACGGAGTTCAAAAGGCCGTTGGTCAACTCAACATTCACTCTTGCGCTGATAACCGGACTCTCAGTTTCCGACGTGTCATTGAACGCTATCAATCTCGGATGGGACGAAGTTCGACTTCCGGCGCCAGTATTCGAAGGCGACACATTGTATGCGCAGAGTGAAGTTGTGGAAGTCAGGCCTTCTTCGTCACGTCCTACCATGGGCATCGTGAAGTTCAGAACGACTGGCATCAATCAGGAAGGTGTGACAGTGATCGAATTTCTTCGAACGATCATGGTCTATCGTCGCGGTCACAGACCTGAAGGATTCAGACCACACGTGAATCGTGAATCATGAATGGTGAATCGTGAATCATGAATGGTGAATCGTGAATCTTGAATCGTGAATTGTGAATCGTGAATCTTGAATCGTGAATCTTGAATCGTGAATTGTGAATCGTGAATTATGAATCGTGAATTGTGAATCGTGAATCTTGAATCTTGAATCGTGAATCGTGAATCGTGAATTGTGGCTGCTCGCACCGCGTCAGCGGTGCAATGTTTATAGCCGCGAGTTGTTTAAGATGTTCCGCACTCCTTTAGGAGTGCCATGTAGTTCCTAGACCCCACGCAGTCAAAATAATCTGGTATCATGCCACCAGTTCTACAATCCTCACGCTCCTTAAAGCAGAAAGAAGCTACCTCATGGCTAATACCCTCTCACAGATCTACATTCAAACAGTTTTCGCCGTCAATGGACGACTGTCCCTAATCACATCGGACTTCAAAGAAGAGTTACATCAGTACATTACGGGCATAGTGACGAAGCAAGGACAAAAGCTCATCAGAATTAATGGCATGCCCGACCATCTTCACATCCTAATCGGATTGAAACCGGCGATGGCCCTCGCCAATCTGGTTAGAGACATCAAGTCAGATTCTTCGGAGTGGATTAATCGAAAGAAGCTCGCGCGCGGAAAGTTTGCCTGGCAGGAAGGGTACGGCGCATTCTCATACGGTCATTCGCAGCTAGACAGAATTGTTCGATACATCATGAATCAGGAAGTGAACGACAGCAAGGATGACGTGGCATTTGATCCCAAGCGATTCCAGCTGCTTCCGCTGCGGTGACATGGCACTCCTAAAGGAGTGCAAAAGTCTTGTCGTACCGGTGCTATAAACATGGCACGCCTAACGGCGTGCGCGAGCACCCCGTCAGGGGTGCGATGTTTATAGCTTGCGAGTCATTAAATGTGCAGCACTCCTTTAGGAGTGCCATGTAGTTCCTAGACCCCACGCAGTCAAAATAATCTGGTATCATGCCACCAGTTCTACAATCCTCACGCTCCTTAGAGCAGAAAGAAGCTACCCATGGCTAACACCGTCTCACAAATCTACATTCAAACAGTTTCGCAGTCAGCGGACGACTGTCCAACGCAGGTCGTTCAGGGACGAGTACCTGATGCTGTTGCGAAAGTTTGAAATCGAGTTTAAAGAGGAGTATGTGTTCGAGTTCTATGATTGAATAGCAGCCAATCACATGGCACTTCTAAAGGAGTGCGGAAAGATTTCGTCAGGCGCTGCTATAAACATCGCACTCCTAACGGAGTGGGGACGGACGAAGGCCACAATGACGGCAACGCTTGAGAAAGCTTTTGGTTACCAGGGCGACAATATGAATCTTCCCGTGGCAGACCTGGCGGCTGCCTTGCCTTTTTACGAAACCGTGCTTGGCTTTGAAGTACAGTCGCGCAACGACACGCCACACAACTCGGCGATATTGGCTCGCGACCACGTGCAGATTGGACTTGCGGAAAACGGTGGCGATTCCACGCAGGACGGTTGTGCCTTCCATGTGAAAGACCTTGAGGGTTTGTTCAAAGAATTCCAGTCCAACGGGCTCAAAAAGGAACTCTCTGAATTCGACACCGAAGAACACGGCGGGGCGTCATGGAAGGTGTTCTACGTCGTCGCGCCAGACGGCCTTTGTTACTGGTTCGGTGAACGACAGCAAGGATGACGTGGCATTTGATCCCAAGCGATTCCAGCTGCTTCCGCTGCGGTGACATGGCACTCCTAAAGGAGTGCAAAAGTCTTGTCGTACCGGTTGCTATAAACATGGCACGCCTAACGGCGTGCGCGAGCACCCCGCCAGGGGTGCGATGTTTATAGCCCGCGCTGCTGCGGAGATGAAGAGAGTCTTCTCTTAGCGAACAAGCAGGTATGAAAATTTTGATTGTAATCTGTTACTGCGCATTCGCAGCTTCAATAATTGCGCTGCCATTCTTGCTGGTCAACTGGTGGAAGTATATGAAGGCCCAGCCAGTAAACAGGTTAGTAGCAGTTCGAGCCGGGTTTCCCACTAAGAGCGTAAGTTTCTTCGTATTGTCAGTTGTTACTGCTATGGCGGCAGCGAGCATCGTGACTACCTACGCCAGGCGCGACGCCTTGGAATTCATACAGAGCTTATCTGGAAATTACACGGTCTATGTAAACCGGCAACAGGTGCTTGAATCCGATAGAATGGTCTCTGCGTTGAAGGAGATAACCCCTTATTGGGCGCATCATTCGCACCCCACAACACGAATCCGTATTGATATTCGTAGTGATGCGAGAGACCTGACGCTGGAGCTAGGAAGAGATTCAAGTAATCCACAAGAGTACTGGGTCTTCTACCCGGAGCGCGGTGCAACCTCAGATACCGAAATCGGAAGAATAACGACATCCGCGTTTGACGACTACTGATATGTGTATATGATTACCGACCGATCACGTGGCCAACTCCTTCGGTGAATTCATCGACGCCTATCTAGCCAATAATGAGTCCGTGTTATTCCCCCAGCCTCCAGCTGAATAATGGGTGCGACACCCGGCACCTATGTAACCCCAGATGGAAAGCACCATGAGAATGAAAGACACATAAGAACTTTCGTGGTGGTCAGACGAAATGCCAGATGGTCCATAATGCACGATCAGAACACGATCGTAGAACCCTGATAAGTCGGGAACATGTTCAGCCGGGAGAAAAGACTGATGAAATTCCAACACAAGACACGATTGAATGGGCGTCTCCTTCGGATCATTTTTCTTACCACTCTCATTGCTTCGCTCTTGGTTTGGGTAACGTCAGCCAGAATTCCTCTAGTCGAAGACGACGAAGTAGAACTTGCCGTCGCACGAATGGCAAAGGTCGGGTCTGCGAGCTCGCCCAGTTTCTCACCCGACGGATCTCGAATCGCCTTTGTCACAAACATTAGTGGACTGCCACAGGTTTGGACCATGCCCACAGCCGGTGGTTATCCATCGCTCATTACTTCGTTCGATGATCCAGTCGGCTTCGTGACATGGTCGCCCGACGGACAGTGGCTCGCCTTCAATGTGGCGCCCGGAGGCGGCTTCAATGAACAAATCTACGTCGCGCGACCGAATGGAACTGAACTGCGACGGCTGACCGACGGTGGAAAGGCAGGCAACTTCCTGGATGGTTGGTCGCCCGATGGACGTTTCATCGCTTTCTCTTCAAATCGCCGCGACCCCTCTGCCAGAGACTCTTACCTCGTCGACGTTGCTACAGGTCAGTCGCGAATGGTGGCTCAGAATCGCGGTATTGGCTCGATTGACGATGTAAGTCGCGATGGGAAGTACGCGATCGTCAGCCGCCTGGTCAATCGTGGTGATAACAATCTCTATCTCGTGAGACTATCAGACAGCAAAGAAACTCTTTTGACTCCGCACGATGGGCCAGGCCAGTTTGGCGGAATCAGTTTTTCTCCGGATGGCCGCACCGTCTACCTGATTTCAAACAAAGACAGAGACCTCACCGCGCTCGCACGCGTGCGATTGGGCCAGAACGATCAACCTGGCCCGATTGAAGTGCTGGCGGCTCGCAATGATGGCGAACTCGGCAGTGCAGTGATGAACGAGCAAGGAACTTCAGTGGCGTTAGTGTGGAATATTGCCGGTCGAAGCGAACTTACGTTCTATAACACTGCTTCAGGGAAAACCGTTCCAGGTCTGAAATTGCCCGCCGAGATCGTCGGTGGACTCGACTTCTCGGCAGACGGGCAGCGACTCGCCATGGCAATCTCCGGCGCTTCCGCACCCGCAAACATTTGGGTTCTCGACCTGACCTCTAAACAGCTCACTCAAATTACTCAAAGTCCACATGCGGGTGTCGATTTGTCGAAGCTTGTGCGACCTGAACTGGTTCGCTACAAGGCGCATGACGGACTCGAACTCTCTGGTTGGCTCTATCGACCAATGGGTGCGACAAGACCTGGTCCAATTGTGCTGAGTTTTCACGGCGGACCCGAAGGTCAGGAACGCCCTGGCTTCAACAGTATGTATCAAGCGCTGCTGTCGCGTGGCATCGCAGTGTTCGCTCCGAATGTGCGCGGCTCTTCCGGCTTCGGCAAAAAGTTTGTGAACCTCGACAACGGAGCGCTGCGAGAGAACGGCGTCAAAGACATTAAGGCGAGTGTTAATTACGTCGTGAGTGCGGGAATGGCCGATCCGAAGCGCGTCGGAATCGTTGGCGGGAGTTACGGTGGTTACATGGTCATGGCGGGATTGACCGAGTATCCGGACATGTTTGCAGCCGGCGCTAATCTGTTTGGCGTGGTTAATTTCGAGACGTTCTTCA
>DATIBJ010000186.1:0-3602 GCA_035457565.1 Pyrinomonadaceae bacterium
CAAACAAGCACCCCAAACACAATCGCAAAAACGATCGGAAAAACTCCGCCGTCAGCTCGTACGTGTGTCGCTACTGCGCCGCCAAGGTAGCCGGTCAGCAGGATTGCGCCGAGCACTGCCGTCTGCGGAATCAGATAAAGAACAGCGCTCACAAGCAGCACAACTCCAATCGGAATGATCACGCTTTCCCGATAACCTAACTGCGTATTTGCATCAACCACGAATGCCGGCTTCACGAGTTTCATGACCGCATCTGCGATGAGGAACAATGCCACGAGCCAGCTCATGATCCTGCCCGTCCACATTCTTCCCGATGAAACAATTGGGGCGTGACTGATTGCTTCCATCGTTCCTCCTAATCGTGCTTCGCGAGTTCGAAGCTAAACATCCAGTTAACGCCGAATTTATCGGTGACCATTCCGAACCTGGCGCCCCAAAACATGTCGGCGAGCGGCATCAAGACTTTTCCATTCTTGGCGATGTCATTAAAGAGACGCTCGATCTCTTCGAGGCTCTCGCAGTTGAGGTTCAGAAAGAAGTTATTTCCCTGGGTCACCGGTTTTCCATCGTGTGGATCGGAAGCCATTATCACGAGCTGGCCTTTCGACAATCGTGCGTGCATGATTTTGTCTTTGACCGCGTCAGGATGGTCGCCTGGCCCCTCAGCGTACGTGAGCAGATTCAACTGCGCGCCTAAACAGTCTCGGTAAAACTCCATCGCCTGACGACAATTCCCATTGAATATCAAATATGGATCAATCGTTTTCATTTTTGTTCTCCTAAAACAATTCGGTTACTGCTGCGGCAATCCCGAGATCTCTAAAACCGGTCGGATCTCGATGGTGCCCACCTTCGCGACAGGAATTCTTTCAGCGATTCCAATCGCTTCGTCTAGATCCTGCGCGTCGATCAGATAGAAGCCTCCTAATTGCTCTCGAGTCTCGGCAAAAGGGCCGTCGGTCACCAAACGTTTACCCTCACGTAAACGTACGCTCGTTGCCGTGGATGTCGGGTGCAAAGGACTGGCGAGTAAATACTTACCTTTGGCATTCAGTTCCTGGGTCAACTGCGCCGATTCAACATAGCAATGCTCACGCTCAGACTCAGTTAATGCATGCAGTTCGTCGAGATAAACCAGCATCATGTATTTCATCCTTGTGGGCCTCCACTAGTTAATCGAACGGTAAAGCGCCGGATCGACACCCGATTAGAAAATTTCTATTATCTTGAGCACTCAAATCGTGCTGCCAAATCCCTACTTTGCTGTTGACTCGCTTTATCGAGCCGAATGGGGTCGAATCCTGGCTACGCTAATTCGGCTGTTCGGGGACTTTGACGTGGCGGAGGAAGCGGCTCAGGAAGCCTTCGCCGCCGCAGTAGACAGTTGGGCCAACGAAGGTGTTCCCGAGTTTCCGCGTGCCTGGATAATCCAAACCGCCAAACACAAAGCCATCGATCGACTTCGAAGACAGACGCGCTTCAACGAGAAGTTGGAATCTTACGGCCAACTGATCGAAACCGTCGAGGAGCCGAAATACGACATCGAAGAGATAGCTGACGATCGCCTGCGCTTGATTTTCACGTGTTGTCACCCCGCTCTGGCGCTCGAGGCACAAGTGGCACTCACGTTGCGGACCCTGGGTGGACTTGAAACTGACGAAATCGCGCGCGCGTTTCTTGTGCCTACGCCGACGATGGCGCAGCGTCTTGTCCGTGCTAAGCGAAAAATCCGCGATGCCGGCATCCCATACAAAGTACCTGATGTCCACGACATGCCCGAACGACTCGACGGAGTTCTGACGGCAATATATTTGATATTTAACGAGGGATACGCCGCGACCAAAGGTGGACCATTGCTTCGCGGCGATCTCTGCAGTGAGGCGATTCGCCTGGGCCGGCTTTTAAGAAACTTGATGACTCCGAAAGCCCCTGCTGAAGTTACGGGGCTGTTCGCGTTGATGTTGTTGCACGATTCACGTCGAGAAGCTCGTCTGGATGCGCAGGGAAATCTCGTAACGCTTGAAGATCAGGACCGGTCACGTTGGAACTTCAAACAGATTAACGAAGCGACGTCGCTGGTTGATGAAGCTCTCAGCGGCGACGTAGGGCCGTTCACAATAGAAGCCGCAATCTCAGCATTACATTGTCGGGCGGTTCGAGCGGAGGACACTGATTGGACACAGATCGTACGACTCTACGATCTGCTCCAACAGATGATGCCTTCGCCAGTCGTTGCATTGAATCGCGCAGTTGCAGTCGCGATGGCCGATACTCCGCAAGCAGGGTTGAAGGTATTGGACCAACTCGAGGAAGCTGGTGAACTAGCTGACTACCACCTATTCCATGCCGCCCGTGCCGACCTGTTGCGGCGCGAGGGCTCGCGGAAGGAAGCCGCGAAAAGCTACAAACGCGCGCTTGAGTTAGTGACAAATGATAGCGAGCGAAGATTTCTTGAAAAGCGACTGAAAGAAGTTACGTAATCATTGCCGATTGCCCGATTGCCGATTTGAGTATGTGCTCAAGTTTCCCGAAAGCTGCTCAACCAAATGTCCGATATGTTTCAGCTTGTCGCTGAGGTTGAGTAGCTGCAACGTAGGCGAAACCGCTCAAGCCAGCGCCATTCGGAATACCACCAGCGGGCATTTGGGTATAGTTCAAGCCCAACCACCTACAACGCAAACGATAAAATATGACGCACCCCGCATTCAGTAGACGCAGCGTTCGTCGGTCACCTGCAGGCAAAATACTGCGGAATTTCTAAGTATCTCCAGCTGTTACCTACCGAAAATCCGAATTCTTGCATGCAAAGCTGAGCCCGAACTTATCGAACGTCCTTCACTCGTCTGAGGGAACACAGCTTGCCCTTCCTCAGCCCGCGTCAGATCTTTTCAGCTTAGCGGGAGACATCTCATGTTCGAGCTTGTTTACGCGCTCTTCTTTGTTGCGATCGTCTTCTTCGTCCTTGCAGCGATCGGTCACGTCTTGTGGTTGGTGGGAGCGGCAATCCTGAAAGCGATATTCGGGTTTGGCGACAAACCAGTCCAATCCGCAGACCGCTCACATTGTCAGAATTGCAGGGGAGCAATCCAGCTTCAGGTAAGTGATTACTGCGATTACTGTGGATGTTTGCAACTAAGTGCGTTGTGGTCCGATCTCGACGCAACCACACGTGTCTTGGATCGTGTTCACCGCTCACAGCGCATCGATGTAAGTCTCTATACCAATTTGAAAGGTCGTCTTGCAGCGGAATATTTGCGTCTCGCGAACCCTCAACCAGCTCATGCTACCGAGTCAAATCCCACAGCTGCGTCAACGACAGACGTCGAAAGCTCAGATCAACCCGCGCCACAGGGAAAGTGGCAAGATCTCTCGATCGAGATTCTCACTCCTCCAGCCGTGCCTTCCGCGGTTGCCGAGTCACGCGACAGCAATGGCAGTGGATCGTCACCGTCGTTTCTTCCAACAACCGAAGAGACAATCTCGAGCACGGCGAACATCGAATACGTTTCCCGTGAATTCACGCAGCCGCGTCGCCGTTTCAGCGACATGCTCAACTCATTCATGGAGGAGAGCAACATTCGTTGGGGCGAGATAATCGGCGG
>DATIBJ010000187.1:0-10964 GCA_035457565.1 Pyrinomonadaceae bacterium
GTCTGACCCGACGCTACCGCGTTACGGTACTGACTGTGTCCCACTAAGGTGTTTGTTTGGATCTAGCGGGCAAGAAAGTTTTAATTGTCGGCGCGGCGCGGAGCGGAATTGCAGCTGCAAAGTTCTTGCAAGCGCGTGGCGCGGTTGTCGCGCTCACCGATCGCAAGGATCTTGATAGGTGGTCAGACGAAGCACGAGCGCTGAAGGAGATCGGCGTTGGCCTGGTACCCGGAGAGGTTCCGACGTGGTTGTTGGACCAACTCGAATTGGTTGTAGTCAGTCCCGGGGTTCCGTCGAACATTATTCCGATTCGCTATGCCGAACGCGCGGGAGCCGAAGTAATTGGCGAGGTGGAACTCGCGTTTCGATTTTTGAAAGGTCGCGTGATAGCGATCACAGGCAGCAACGGCAAAACAACAACGACGTCGTTGATCGGCCGTTTACTTCAAGATGCCGGCTTGCCAGTTCAGGTCGGCGGCAACATCGGAACTGCCTTGATCTCGATGGTCGCGAATTCGCGCGACGACGGGTGGACAGTGGTGGAAGTTTCAAGTTTTCAGTTGGAGACGATTAAGAGCTTCCATCCATCAATCGCCATCGTCCTAAATGTGACACCTAATCACATGGATCGCTACGAGACATTTACAGATTATGCCGCAGCCAAACATCGGATCTTCATGAATCAGGAACGCGGTGATGTCGCGGTGCTCAACGCAGATGATCCGACAGTGTCTTCATGGGAGCGCGGCTTGAAGGCGACGGTTGTTCAGTTCAGTACTAAACGCGAGCTCGACAGGGGATTGTTTCTTCGTAGAACAGAGTTAGTGGTCCGCAACCATGAAGATCGCGTGGTGATTCGTACCGATGAGATGAAGTTGCGTGGGATCCATAACGTTGAGAACGTGCTCGCCGCGCTCGCCGCCGGAATCGCCGCTGGCGCGCCGCTCGATTCCATGCGTGAGACGGTGAAGAACTTCGAACCCGTTGAACATCGACTTGAGTTTGTAACGGAGTTGAATGGAGTGAAGTTTTACAACGATTCAAAAGCGACGAGTGTCGACGCGACTTTGAAGGCGCTCGAAGCTTTTGCGGCTGATGACGGCAAGGTGGTTTTGATTCTGGGAGGACTCGGCAAGAAGGCGCCGTATGAGCCACTGGCGAGGCTTGTGAAAGAAAAAGTGCGAAAGCTTGTGCTGGTAGGAGAGGATGCGGAGACGATTGCTCGGGAGCTTGGCGAATTCGCTCCCTTCGAAAACGCGCGCGACATGAACGATGCAGTTCGTCGTTCGTTTAGTGCAGCTGAAAAAGGAGATGTGGTTTTGCTCGCGCCCGCCTGTGCAAGCTTCGACATGTTTGAGAGTTTTGAGCATCGAGGGAAGGTATTTAAATCTGAGATTTCAGATCTGAAATCTGAGATCAGAAATCGAGATCTGAGATCACAAATCTGAGATCTGAGATCTGAAATCTGAGAACTCGAAACTCGAACTCGAAACTTGAAACTCAAAAGGACATGGCTCGAAAGTTAGCTCCAGATAAATGGCTCTTCGCTGCGACAACAGGGTTGTCGTTGTTCGGCGTAGTCATGGTCTACAGCGCTTCCGCCATCATGGCTGAGCGCGAAAGTGGCAGCCAGTTCTATTACGTCATCAAACAAGGCGCGTGGGTCGCGATCGGTTTTGTCGTGATGTTGCTCGCGATGCAATTCAACTATCAGCAACTGAAAAGCAAGCGCATTGTCTACGGTTTGCTGTTCTTGTCGAGCCTCACCTTAATGTCGGTGTTTGCTTTCAGCGCGAGCAACGGCGCACATCGTTGGATCAAACTTCCAGGACTGTCGATTCAGCCGTCAGAGCTATCGAAGCTGGCACTCGTGATCTTCCTCGCCTACTTTCTGGAAAAACGTGCGGGTGAAGAGACAAACTTTTGGAGAACGTTTGTCCCGTGTGGATTCATCACTGCATGGCTCGCGGCGCTCGTGGTTATCGAACCCGACCTCGGCACGGCTTTGATGCTCGCATTGATATTCCTCGTAATGATTTACACGGCCGGGGCGCGATTAGTTCATCTGGCACTGGCAGCGACACCTGCGTTTATCGCGGTTGTAGGGTTATCGATATTTGTCCCATTCCGAATGAAGCGACTAATCACGTTCCTTGATCCGTGGGCGGATCCCCAGGGCGGTGGGTTTCAGGTTGTGCAGTCGCTGATATCCGTTGGGTCAGGAGGAACGAACGGTCTCGGCTTCGCTCAGGGCAAACAAAAGATGCTGTTCCTTCCGTTTGCGCATTCGGATTTTATCTTTGCGGTGGTTGGCGAGGAGCTAGGGCTCGTTGGTACCCTCGCAATCGTGGCCGTGTTTGCCTTGTTTTTGTGGCGCGGGATTCGTACCGCGTTACTCGCTCCCGATCGATTTGGGATGTTGTTGAGTCTTGGAATCGTAACGAGCATTGTGGTCCAGGCGCTCTTCAATATCAGTGTTGTGCTTTCGCTCGTGCCGACGAAAGGAATCCCGCTGCCATTCATCTCTTATGGCGGCTCGTCGTTGGTCCCGACGTTAGCCGCAGTCGGCATTCTTTTGAACGTGTCGCAGCACGCGAGCGGCTCAGTAGATATGGGTTTGTTAGACGCGACCAAATCGAAAGCGAAGGAGCGACGCCGTTTGGATGTAGCAACCGCAGGACGATTGACGTCGCCGCGCATTTAAAGAGGACTACCAAATGCGCGTGTTGATTGCGGCTGGAGGTACTGGCGGACACATCTATCCGGGAATCGCAGTCGCGCAGGAGTTGGTTAGACGTGATGCGAACGTTGCCGTTCGATTCGTTGGTACGCAGCGCGGACTCGAAACGAGACTGGTACCGCAAGCGGGATTTGAACTTTCGCTCATTGACAGTGCCGGACTAAAGAACGTTCGGCTTATGGCGCGATTAAAGGGTGGGCTCCTGTTGCCCAGGAGTTTTCTGGCGGCGTGGAAACTCATTCGCGACTTTCGGCCGGACGTTGTGATTGGCGCCGGTGGATACGTCTCTGGACCAGTTGTAATGATGGCCGCTCTTCTTGGACGTCCGACGATGGTCATGGAATCGAACGCGTTGCCTGGAGTGACCAATCGCATACTCGCGCGCTTTGTTGACCGGGCAGCTGTTTCGTTCGAACAAGCGCTTCCGTTCTTTCGTGGGAAGGCTGTTGTGACCGGCAATCCGGTTCGTCGAGCGTTCTTTGAAATTCCGCCAAAGCGTCGTGACGGTGCGCGCTTTTCAGTGCTGGTGTTTGGTGGCTCACAGGGCGCGCGAGCCATCAACAACGCGATAATCGAGGCGTTGGGCGAACTGAAACGATCACCAGTGCCGCTTCGAATCAGGCACCAAACGGGCGTTGCTGATCTCGAACGGGTGCAGGCGGCATATGCGAAGGCTGGCTGGAATGCCGATGTCTCGGAAGTGACAGCGTACATTGACAACATCATGCAGGAGTTTGGCGCAGCTGATTTGATCGTTTGCCGCGCCGGAGCAACAACAACTGCGGAACTGATCGCTGCAGGGAAGGCTTCGTTGATGATTCCGTTTCCGTATGCTGCGGACGATCATCAACGGAAGAACGCAGAAGCGATGCGAGATTCAGGGGCGGCGCGGATGATCCTTGAACAGGAACTAAACGCGAGCACGTTGGCGAAGCAGATCATTGAACTAGCAACCACGCCTGCGGCAGTAGATGCCATGGAAGCTGCGAGTCGACGAATGGCACGCGGCGACGCGGCGGCTGCGGCGGTGGACATGATTGAAAAACTGACGAAATCGAAGGATGAGGACGAAGGATGAAGGATTGAAAGCCGGGGAGTGCCGAAGAGCAAGGATGAGGGATGAAGGATGAAGGATGAAGACCAAAGTACAAAGGCCAGAGTACTAACAACGAATCATTAGCAACGAACCACTCAGATGTTTCGCCGTATACAACATGTTCACTTCGTCGGCATCGGCGGCATCGGCATGTCTGGAATTGCTGAGGTCCTCGTCAATCTCGGTTTTCGGGTCTCAGGTTCGGATCTGAAGCGCTCCGCAGCCACCGATCGGCTTCAACAGATGGGCTGCGAGATCAGTGAGGGACACGCCACGGAGAACGTTGGACAACCGCACGTGGTCGTCCGTTCAACTGCTGTGCGCGATGACAATCCCGAAATAGTCGAGGCGCATCGCCGCTCGATTCCGGTCATCCCGCGCGCAGAAATGCTGGCTGAGTTGATGAGATTGAAGCCGCACACCGTCGCCGTCGCCGGTTCACATGGTAAAACGACAACCACATCAATGGTTGCGACCGTGCTCGGTCATGCGGGACTTGATCCCACAATTGTGGTAGGTGGTGTTGTGGGCGCTTTCGGATCAAATGCGCACCTTGGCACAAGTGATCTGATGGTTGTCGAAGCCGACGAGAGTGATCGTTCGTTCTTAATGTTGACTCCGACAATTGCGGTAGTAACAAACATCGATCGCGAACATATGGATTACTACCACGACATGGACGACGTTCGTAAGTGCTTTGCCGATTTCGTGAATAAAGTGCCGTTCTATGGGTCATCGGTTCTTTGTCTTGATGATCCGAATGTGCAGGCGATTATTCCGCTGCTCGAACGGCGTCGCATGACCTACGGACTGAGTGCGCAGGCTGATGTGTCTGCGCATGGTATTCGCTATGACAATAGTTTTGGCTCGACATTTACCCTGTGGCGGGGCACCGACGTGATCGGCGAAGTCTCACTTCGCGTGCCTGGCATGCACAACGTCTACAACGCGCTGGCGGCGATTGCCGTCGGGGTCGAGCTCGAAGTGCCGTTTGATCAGATAGCTGAAGCGCTGCACGGCTTCGCGGGCGCAGGTCGCCGGTTCCAAACCAAAGGTGAGGTAAACGACATCCTCGTGGTCGACGATTACGGACACCATCCCACGGAGATTCGCGCCACGCTTGCTGCGGCAAAGTTGGGTTCAGGTGGACGGCGTATCGTCGTGCTATTCCAGCCACACCGCTATACGAGAACGCACGATCTGATGCAGGAGTTCGCGCGGTCATTCAATAACGCTGATGCGCTTTTCATCACCGACATCTATGCCGCGAGCGAAGATCCAATCGAAGGCGTGACTGCAGAGTCGTTGACGAATGCCATCAAGAGTTTTGGTCACAAAGAGGTGCGTTACATCGGTCCTCTCGACAACGCGGCCACTACCCTACGCGACTACGTGCAACCGGGTGACCTTGTGCTGACGTTGGGCGCAGGTACGGTAAATCGCGTTAGTGATCAGTTGTTAACGTTGTTAGGTGAGCAGACAGAGGTGAAGTCGGTCTAAGAGAGCATGTCGGCAGCAGAGGACAAAGTCAGACTGGCCGAGCGCGACGAGACGTTGGAACGCATCGCCGCTCAACTCGGTGTGCGAGCGGAACGTGGCAAGCGTTTCGCTGAACTTACAAGCCTGCGTGTCGGTGGAGCAATTGATTGGGTGATCTCGCCCGAGACTGAAGAGCAAGCTGCAGCGATCGTCGATGAGCTGGAGAAAGCTGGAATCGGTTGGCGAGCGCTCGGATCTGGCAGCAACGTTTTGGCAGACGACAATGATCATCATTACATCGTTCTGAGTCTCAGTGAAATGAAAGGCAGAGTGGAGATTGACGGCAATGTGGTTTCAGTAAGCGCCGGATACTCTCTGCCGCGATTGTGCATCGACGTTGCACGTCATGGACTATCAGGGATCGAGGGGCTAGGGGGCATTCCTGGAACCGTAGGCGGCGCGCTGTGGATGAATGCAGGTGCTTATGGTCATGAGATCGGAACGGTGACAGAGACGGTGCGCGTCGCGCGCGAAGGACGTGTTACCGAAATCCCTGGTTCGAGTGTGCAGTGGAATTATCGTCACACTTCATTCAAGGAAGGCGAACTGTTGTTGGGTGCAACGCTGCGTCTGACACCCGATGACCCCGAGCTAATCAAAGCGCGAATGGACGAGGCGAAGAGCAAACGGCTGGCGTCGCAACCGCATGGCGCTCGATCGGCTGGATGCTTCTTTAAGAATCCGCCCTCGGGAACAGTCGGCACCGGAAAAATTATCGACGAGATGGGAATGAAAGGTGAGCGTCGAGGCAGCGCCGTCGTTTCACCCATCCACGCGAATTTCATCGTCACAGAAGGTGAGAACGCGCGAGCCGAAGATGCACTCGCGCTGGCCGAAGAGATTCGCGAACGAGTGAAAAGAGAGCAGGGCATTGATCTCGAGTATGAAGTCGAACTCTGGAGATCACACAAACCTAAGGGCGACGAACAGCGGGACGAAACAACATCTGAATCGGAGCCCCAATAGGAGTAGTAACAATGAAGCAGCAATTGTCCGCACAAAAGGTTGGAAACAGAAGCGGCATTGGTGGCAAAAGTAGGAGTAGCGGCGTGACGCAAAAGCCCTCGCGCCGTGGACGCGATTCTGCCGAACCCCTCGGTTCTCGTCTGCGAAATCTTCTGCCATATGTGCCGACTGCCCTCAAACTGATCCTCGCAGTTGCGACAGGCGTGGTTTTCTTCCTCGGCTATCGGGCTGCTGCGTCCGCAAGTTTCTTTCAAGTACGGAAGGTCGAAGCCTCCGGTATCAATCGGGCATCACTGGTTTCGATCCAGGCAGCTGTTCGCGAGGACGTAAGACAAACCGGAGTATGGCGCGCCGATTTGTCGCAACTGAGTAACCACCTGCAACAGCTGCCATGGATTCGCACGGCTGTCGTCACGCGCGTCCTACCCGACGGCATTCGCGTCCGAATCGTCGAGCGGGAACCGCGTTTGGTCGTTAGAACTGCCGCAGGTCGATTTGTTTGGGTTGATGACGACGCAGTTTTCCTCGAAGACATGAAGCCTGCTGATCCAATTCCCAGTTTCTTTCTGCGAGGTTGGAACGAAGAAGAGTCGACAGCAGCACGCACGGAAAACCGCGAGCGCGTCGCAAAGTTCTTAGAACTTCAAAAAGATTGGGAAGCACAAGGCTTATCTGAACGCGTGAGTGAAGTTAATCTGCTTGATCTGCGCGACGTACGCGCTCAACTCGCCGGCGACGACTCGGAAATCGAAATACGTTTAGGCGCCCAGGATCAAGGACATCGTCTTCGTCTCGGGCTCAACGAGCTCGACAAGCAACGACAAACACCTCGCGGACCTTTCATCAGCTACATCGACCTGACGCAGGCGAAGAGAGCGATCATTGGTCTAAAGACCGGCGCTCGCACCATCACAGACAGCGAAGGCGATGATGCAGGTAGTGCCGACAACGTCGCGCCAGTTAATCGAACTCGCGCCGATAAACCAGCGACTGATCGAGCAGCAAAAGAGAAAGACACCAAGGCCCGCGCTCAGGCAAAACGAAATGAACAGAAGCGTACGTAAGCTTTTTACTGGGAGCTTGGACGTCTCGTCCGCAAACGCGTCGTTAGGCATCTGTTCGCGCTTCGCGCTCAGTTCGCGGACGAGACATCCGCGCTCCCAGTGAAGAGATGCCGCAAAGAGTTTTTACAGGAGCACAGCTAGATGGCTAAGCGCACACAACACACCATTGGTCTCGACATCGGGACAAGCAGGGTGACGTGTATTGCTGCCGAGCCAGGTGAAGGTGGGTTATTGGAAGTCGTAGGAATCGGAGAAGCTGAAGCGCGCGGTTTGCGCAAGGGAGTCATTGTCAATCCCGACGCTGCTATTGACGCGATCAAGAGAGCGGTCGAGGAAGCAGAACGGATGAGCGGACTCGAAGCGGAAGAGGTGACGATCAATCTCGCCGGTTCACACATCCTCGGCTTTAACGGACAGGCGATCGTGGCTGTCTCGGGCAGGGATCGCGAAATAGTTCCGGAAGATGTGCGTCGCGCGATCGATTCAGCCTGTGCGATTCAATTGCCAGCTGGACGCGAGATCGTCGACCGGTTGCCGCAGGAGTTCATTGTCGACGATCAGGATGGGATCAACGATCCGGTCGGAATGATCGGCGCTCGCCTCGCTGTGAAGGTGCACATCGTGACGAGTCCGGTCACCGCTCGACAGAACGCTATCAACGCTGTGAATCGTGCCGGGTTGATCGTTGCTGATATGGTCTTGGAGCAGTTGGCTGCCGCGGAAGCATCGCTAACTGAAGACGATAAAGAGTTTGGAGCGGCGCTCGTAGACGTCGGCGCAGAAACGACGGGCCTCATCATCTACCAGCGCGGCGCCGTCCAGCACACAGCCGTTTTTCCACTCGGCGGCTCGCATTTCACCAACGACATTGCCTTCGGATTGCGCACTCCAATTCCGGAAGCTGAGAAGATCAAGCGCACCGTCGGTTGTGCGTGCAGCACTTCGTTGAGTGAGATGGAGCGCGGCGAACTTGTCGATGTGCCTTCAGTTGGCGGACGACCTGCGCGGCAACTCTCGAGACAGATTCTCTGCGACATTCTTCAGCCTCGCGCCGAAGAAGTGTTGATGCACGTCGCCGACGAGATCAAAGACGCCGGCTGGGAGCGTCAGTTATCGAGTGGAGTGGTGTTGACTGGCGGCGGCGCGCTGTTGAATGGAATGACAGAGATCGCTGAACAGGTCTTCGATGCGCCCGTTCGTGTCGGTTATCCGGAGCGCGATCGATTCGGCGGTCTAGTTGAAGATATTCAGAGTCCTGCGTGGTGTGCAGCGGCAGGACTTGCATTGCTTGCACATCGCACACAAGCAGCAGAGATTCGCACGGGAATCGCTCGTCGCGGCTCGACAGGTAAGCTCACGCACTTCGTATCCCGATTCAAAAATAGGTTTAGTATTTTTTGACAAGTTGTTGTATGCTGGCGTCCCGGTTGCACAAGATATTGTCCGCAAGATATCGATGCTGATGGCGCCAGCAGCCCAACATAAAAGAAAGAGGCCTTGGAAGCCATCCCGTTTTGGGAGAGAGGAACTAACTATGACACCGGACACTCGTCAACCCGGAACAGGCATTAACATTTTCATCGACGATGATCCGCCGCTGACTGGCGCGCGGATCAAAGTGATCGGGATTGGCGGTGGTGGAGGCAATGCCGTCAACCGGATGATTGAATCGGGAATCGAAGGCATCGAGTTCCTGGTTGCGAACACAGACCTTCAGGCACTCAAGCGATCACACGCTCCGATCAAAATCCAACTCGGAAGCCGTCTGACAAAAGGTTTAGGCGCTGGCGCCGATCCAACAGTCGGTCGTGAAGCCGCGCTTGAAGACACCGACAAGATCATCGAAGTGTTAGAAGGCGCTGACATGGTTTTTGTCACAACCGGGCTTGGTGGTGGTACGGGAACGGGCGCAGCTCCGATTGTTGCGTCGCTGGCGACGGAACTGGACGCGTTGACAGTCGCAGTGGTCACCAAGCCGTTTCATTTCGAGGGCCGTCGACGAATGCAGCAGGCTGATTTGGGTTTGCGCGAGCTGCGCGAATGCGTCGACACAGTAATCACAATCCCGAATGAGCGTCTGTTGCACACAGTGGAACGCGGCGTGTCGCTTTCGGATTCTTTCCGCGTAGCTGACGACGTCTTGCGTCAGGCTGTTCAGGGAATCAGCGACTTGATCACGGTGCCAGGTCTTATCAATCTCGATTTCGCCGATGTGAAGTCGATCATGCAAGGAATGGGTATGGCGTTGATGGGCGCCGGCCGCGCGACTGGAGAGAACCGCGCGATCGAAGCGACGCAACAAGCCATCTCTTCGCCGCTGCTTGAGGAAACTACCATTCAGGGAGCGAAGGGAGTGCTCATCAACATCACAGGTGGTCCGGATCTAACATTGTTTGAAGTGAACGCAGCGTCGTCGATCATTCGTGAGTCCGCTGATGAAGATGCAAATATCATCTTCGGTGCGGTGATTGACGAGAACCTGCGTGATGAAATGAAGATCACGGTCATTGCGACCGGCTTTGAGAGGGAAGCAGTGAGTGTCGCATCAGCGGCTTCGACAACTGTAATGCCGGTTACGCAACCTCGCTACACACCGCGACCGCCAGACGACTTGCCGCGTCCGATGATGGCCGGCGCGCGCTCTGACGATCTCGATGTGCCTACTTTCATCCGCAAGAAAGCTGATTAAGTAAACGGTGTTCTTGCCCTGCTGAAAAGGGAAGGTCGAAGGGCCTTCCCTATTTTTTTCTTTAGGACAGGATTTCAGGATTACAAGATTTAAGCGAGAACGATGGCATGTGAAGCGTCATTGACCGTAGCCTGTACAGTTATATTTCAAATCCTGCAATCCTGTCTCTGTCATCGCGATTGGCTGCGGATCGATTTTTCCATCTCCTCAATTTTTTGCTTCGCGTCGGCATGCTTCGGATTGACCTGAATTTCCATTTGGAACTCTTTGAGTGCGCCCGGAAAGTCTTTTCGTTCCTCGAGAAGTGTACCCAGAGCGTAGTGTTGCTCTGGCGCGTTAGGTTGCAGCGATATCGCCCGTCTCAATACCTCTTCAGCTTCACCCTTTCTTCCCATTTCCAAAAGAGTGAAGCCAAGAAAACGATGCTCTGCGCCATCCGCGGGTGAGATCTGGATCGCTTTGCGCAAGTAATGTTCTGCTTGGGGAAGATCTCCGAGTCGATAATAGACATACCCGAGATTAAATGTGGGGAGCCAGTAGTTCGGCCTGCGCTCGATTACCTGTTGAAAGATTGGAATCGCCTGCTCGTAATCGCCTTTCAAGGCCAATTCCTTCGCGAAGTTGTTAGCCGCCATAGTATTACCGGGCGCAATCTCGACGCCGCGAGCCGCCAGCGCATAATCCGAACTCCAAAATGTGTTTTGTCGCGCTGTCACAATTGCAAAGAGACCCGCGACAAGCAGCACCGCGGCAACTTGCGATACTGGCAGCCTAAACAGGCTCGACGAACCGAACTTGATTTTGCGAATGGCCATCGCCAACAGCATGCAGAATCCGATCGACGGAAGATATAGATATCGGTCGTGCGCT
>DATIBJ010000188.1:0-20518 GCA_035457565.1 Pyrinomonadaceae bacterium
GTAAGAGCAGGGATGAAGGATGAGGGATGAAGGATGAAAAACTGACGGTCTTGCTCAACGTTTTCATCCCTCATCCCTCATCCTTCATCCCTGCTCTTGTCGGCTGCTCCTGCTCCTTCCAGCTTCGCCATGCTATCGCTCATCGATATTCATAAACGGTTTGGTCCAACCATCGCTCTCGACGGCGTGAGCCTCGATTTGCGTAAAGGAGAGGTGCACGCGCTGATAGGAGAGAACGGCGCGGGCAAAAGCACCTTAATGAACATCGTGGCGGGCGCGCTTCAACCCGATCGCGGCGGGATGAATATCGACGGCAAACGCTATTTACCTTCTACCCCGCTGGATGCGAGACGAAACGGGATTGCCTTGATTCATCAGGAGCTTTCGCTGTGCCCGCATCTCACCGTCGCTGAAAACATTCTGATGGGCATGGAGTCGTCAAAGTTTGGATGGCTGGATCGAAACGATCTAATTGCGCGCACCAACAACGTTCTGCAAACTTTTCATCACCCGGACATCCGTCCGGACAAACGCGTCTCGGATCTCTCTGTGGCTGCGCGTCAGATCGTTGAAATCTCTCGCGCAATCGCAGCTGAGGCAAAGATAATTCTGATGGACGAGCCGACGAGCAGCCTGCAGCGCGACGATGTGACGCAATTGTTCTCATTGATTCGGAATCTACGGAAAGATGGCATCTCGGTTATTTACATCAGTCATTTTCTCGAAGAGGTACGACAGATTGCCGATCGATATACCGTGCTCAGAGATGGTCGCAGTGTTGCTACAGGCGACATCACTGCGGCAACCGACGACGAGTTGATTGCGAAGATGGTCGGTCGCTCGCAGGAAAAGTTGTTTCCCGAACGTCCGTCACGTAAGGACTCGCCGACGGATGTAGTTCTTCGGGTGACCAATCTATCGTCTTCGCCGTTGCTAAAACAGGCTAGCTTTGAATTACACCGCGGCGAAATATTTGGCATCGCCGGATTGATGGGTTCAGGTAGAACTCAGCTATTGAGATCGATCTTTGGCTTAGACGAAACCGATGGCGGGGAAATAACAATTGATGCAAAACAGAAACTGGCGACACCACGGATGCGTTTGATTCAGGGTGTCGGTTATCTGAGTGAAGATCGAAAGGGCGAGGGCCTGGCGCTCAATCTTTCCATCGCCGACAATGTCACAGCAACAAAGTTCTCCGCCTGTTCGCGTTGGGGCTGGATTGATCTGCGGCGTCAACGCCAACAAACGGAAACACTAATCAATGCTCTTAAGATTAAGACTCACGGAGCACGGCAGGCGGTGGGTGCGTTGTCAGGCGGTAATCAACAAAAGGTTGTCGTAGCACGATTGCTTCACCAGGAAGCTGATGTGCTGCTGCTCGACGAGCCAACGCGTGGTATCGACATCGGGAGTAAGGCACAGGTTTACGAAACCATCGCGGAGTGTGCTGCTCAGAATAGAGCGGTTGTGATGGTGAGCTCTTACCTTCCCGAACTTTTCGGTATGTGCGATCGGCTGGCGGTAATGAGTCGCGGACGTCTTTCGGAGGCGAGGCCGATTGATCAATGGACGCCTGAATCGGTGCTGCAAGCAGCTATAGGATCGGCATCAGCCGAATAGCAAGGGCTTACACTGCGCTCATAACTAAGCGAAAAGTGCATCGTGCCAAAGATCAGCGCTCAAGCTTCACTGGAACAACTCAAGCGACACAAGCGCCGGTTGGGAAGGGCGGCTTGCCCCCGCTCAATTTGCCTTGCTTTCAACGTTGAATGGAAGGGACATTAAGCGGGGATAAACCACCCTCCCTTACTGCGACTCACTACCTTAAGTTTTTCCAGTGCAGCTTGAGCGCTGATCTTTGGCACGTTGAATTGTGCAACAATGTGTATGTCATGAATCCTGTTGAAAAGCGCGAGCGGATATTTCGTGCTCCGGGACGAGTGAACCTCATCGGTGAGCACACCGATTATAACGACGGATTCGTGCTCCCAACCGCGATCGACTTTTCAACTTGGGTAACGCTCACGCCACGGCAAGACAAGCAGCTGGAAATATTCTCTGAGAACTTCAACGAGACGGTCACGGTTGACCTTAATGATCCGCGTATCGCTCCGCGTGAACATTGGAGCGACTACGTAATCGGCGTTGCGGTTATTCTTCAGAAAGCGGGCTACTCCGTTCGCGGCGCACATCTCAACATTCGCGGGGAAGTTCCCATCGGCTCTGGTCTAAGCTCGTCAGCCGCCGTAGAAGTAGCCACCGCCAGCGCCCTGGTCGCAAATTCAGAACTCGAGATTGATCGAGTTGAACTGGCGAAGCTCTGTCGACGTGCGGAAAACGAGTTTGTTGGCGCGCGCGTTGGCATAATGGACCAGTTTGTCTCTCTGCTCGGCAAGGCAAACAAAGCACTACTGCTGGATTGTCGTTCGCTCGATTACAAATTGCTGCCGGTGGGCCCTGAAGGCCATCTCGTCGTTTGCAATACAATGGTCAAGCATGAGCTCGCAAGCAGCGAATACAACCAACGGCGCGAACAATGTGAAGCGGGAGTGAAACATTTGGCGCAAATCCTGCCTAACGTATCGGCCTTACGAGATATAACGCTCGAGCAACTCGAAAAGTACGGGAAGGATATGCCCGAGGTAATTTACCGTCGCTGTCGACACGTTGTAAGTGAAAATGCTCGGGTGCTGGAAGCCGGTGAAGCTCTCGTCTGTAGCGACCTCGATGGGTTTGGGCTACTGATGTACGAATCACACCGGAGTTTGAGAAACGACTACGAAGTTAGCTGTAAAGAATTGGATCTAATGGTGGAACTCGCGAGTAAGGTGAAAGGCGTTTATGGGGCGCGAATGACTGGCGGTGGTTTTGGTGGCTGCACCGTGAATCTGGTCGCGCGTGAGCAAGTAGATAATTTCAAACGCGTCGTCGCCGAAGGATACGCGCAACAGACTAAGTTGAACCCGGAGATTTTTGTTTGTGAACCCGCTGATGGGGCAAGCGAAGTCTTGGGAGTGCTCTGACCTGTCAGCGCTCTGCCTGTTTCGCTGGTCGACCATCATGTTGTGAAGGGTAGATTAAAGGCCGCGGTCCCGACCGGTCGGGACCGCACTCCAAAACAGATGAAGCTGATAATTCTAGCCGCAGGTTATGCCACGCGTTTGTATCCTTTGACACGCAATCAACCAAAGCCGCTTCTGAAAGTAGCTGGCAAACCGATGATTGAACATGTGTTGGATAACGTGGCTACCATTCCTTACATTGATCACTCCTATGTAGTAACCAACGAAAAGTTTGTGGATCACTTTAAAGCGTGGGCTGACGGTTACCAACACCCCCAGTTGAGATTTAGCTTCACTATCGTCAACGACGGCAGTACTGATGATTCAAACAAACTCGGTGCCATTGGCGATATGTATCTCGTCATCAGCAAACACGAGATCAGCGATGACATCATCGTTGTAGGTGGCGACAACCTGTTCAGCAGTGATCTGTCTGAATTTGGTGAATTCTGCCGTCAGAAGCACGCACCGGTGCTTGGTGTTTACGACGTGGGTAACCTGGAAGAGATCAAGAAGTACAATGCGATCGAAATTGATGACACCGGTCGAATTACCTACTTCGAAGAAAAGCCCGCCCACCCCAAAAGCACGCTGACCGGAATTGCCTTGTATTGCTATCCTGCGTCTGCACTACCGTTGATTCATCAATACATGAACGAAGGTAACAATCCCGACCAGCCGGGTCGGCTCGTACAATGGATGTACACACG
Source organism: Pyrinomonadaceae bacterium (assembly GCA_035457565.1). Classification (GTDB taxonomy): domain Bacteria; phylum Acidobacteriota; class Blastocatellia; order Pyrinomonadales; family Pyrinomonadaceae; genus PSRF01. The sequence goes on from DATIBJ010000188.1 coordinate 3,776, forward strand.
AGTTCCATTTTATGTCTGGAAAGTACCAGGCATCTGGTATGACGTCGGTTCGAAAGAAACACTTGAAGAAGCAAACAACGTGTTTTCGCAGTTAGCGACCCACTAGTACGCGAAGCGATTCAGTACCGTTCGCGGTAGCGGATGGCCAACTAATAGTCAACAACCTGCTATATGTATCGGGCCCCGATGGAAAATGCTGGTAGTGCATCTTGAGTGGCGGCCATCCGCTACCGCGAACGGTACTGAATAACCAACGTGAACATCTCGAAGAACCACTTCGGAACAACTCCAGAAGGTCACGAAGCCTTTCTTTACTCCCTCAAAGGTGACGCGATAGAAGCGCGCATTACCAACTACGGAGGAGCAGTCACCTCGATCGTCGTGCCTGATCGAAATGGCAAGCTTGGCGACGTTGTGCTCGGATACGACACCTTACCTGAATACCTTGACAATCCGCGATACCTCGGTGCCCTGATTGGCCGGTTCGCGAATCGAATCGCAGAGGGAAGGTTCACGTTGAATGATGTGAGGTATCAGTTGGCGCAGAACAACGGAGCAAATCATCTGCATGGCGGGCTCAAAGGTTTTGACAAAGTAGTTTGGCAGGCAACTGAAACAGTTGAAGACGGAAACGCGGTATTGCGGCTCAAATACTTCAGCAAAGATGGTGAGGAATACTACCCGGGAAATCTCGATGTCGAAGTAACTTACATGCTGTCTGACGATGGCGAGTTGCGCATCGACTATCGCGCCGTCACCGACAAAACAACGATCATCAACCTGACAAATCATTCCTATTTCAACCTGGCTGGCGCGGGGACGATCCTTAGCCATGAGATCTCATTGAATGCGGATGCCTTCACACCGATTGGTCCGCAGTTGATTCCAACTGGAGAGATTCTCGATGTCGATGAAACACCGATGGACTTCCGCAATCAAACGGCGATCGGCGCACGGGTCGACGACTCTTACGAACAGCTCAGTTTCGCCCAGGGCTATGACCACAACTTTGTGTTGCATGATTTCACTGGTCTGTTGCGGCAGGCGGCAGCTGTGGTTGAACCCGTAAGTGGTCGCACACTTGAAGTGCTGACGACACAACCCGGTCTGCAGTTCTACTCCGGGAACTTCTTCGACGGCACTCTTAAAGGAAAGGGCGGCGTTTTCTATAAGAAGCGCTCCGGGTTTTGCCTGGAGACACAACACTTTCCTGATTCACCCAATCATCCGCACTTTCCAACAACGGTCCTCCAGCCTGAAGATGTATTCAGCGAGACAACCGTGTTTAGGTTCGGAGTCGAGTAAGCAGGCAATGATGAGCGCAAAAAGCAAAGACATAATGCTATGAGCTGAATATCCAATGAAACCTACATTGATAGTCATCGTCGTGTTGGTATTGTCTGTCGTCGCAAATTTCGACGAAGTCAAGATCACAATTGATCACAACGCGAATAACGCCGCCAACCAGGAGTTCAAGTTCAAGAATGTCCCTTCACCAGTGAAGGACGATGCGGCGGCGAAGGCAAAGCTGGTTCTGATCGATGGCGAGATTGATGGCAATGGAGCTGATCTGGTGGCTGTCACTGATGGCGTTTTGCCGGCGGATAGAGACGAGCCTGCAGCAAACTTTTTCTTTAACGCGGGAACTTCAGGTGGCAGATTTCGCCTGGACTTCGGCCGCGCGATCGATGTTGCACAGGTGAATACTTATTCCTGGCATCCAAACACACGCGGCCCGCAGATATACAAGCTCTATGGAAGTGACGGGACCTATCCTAATTTCAATCCCGATCCAAACCGGCGCATTGATCCAACAACAGTAGGGTGGGGGCTGATTGCGTCAGTAAACACATCGACAACTCACGGAGTGGACGGTGGTCAGTATGCAGTAGGAATCAGTTCGTCCGCCGGCACGTTGGGACGCTATCGTCACCTGATGTTTGACTGTTACGTCACCGAGACTAATGACGATTGGGGAAATACCTTTTATAGCGAGATCGATGTGATCGAGAAGAAGTAAGCAGGTCCGCCGAATAAAAACATTGCCGATTGCCGATTTTTGATTGCCGATTAGCTCTTTGCACTCCTTCAATCGGTAATGTTTCAAACTCTGGATCTGCTTCTGACTTCGTAGGCTTCGATGTCGGCCTCGTGACGCAACGTCAAACCGATATCATCGAGACCTTCCATCAGGCAGTAGCGTTGAAACTTGCCCACGGAGAACGCTATCGACAGTCCTGCCTCATCGGAAATCACCTGTCGTTCCAAATCGACCGCTAACGTGTAGCCCTCTGCGTGCGACGCGCGACCGCTTATACGCGCGGCCTCATCTTCTGAAACCACGATCGGCAACATTCCATTCTTGAAGCAGTTGTTGGTAAAGATGTCGGCAAATGAAGGCGCGATGATTACGCGGAATCCATACTCGAGAAGAGCCCACGGCGCGTGCTCTCGCGACGAGCCACAACCGAAGTTTTTTCCCGCAACCAGGATCGACGCCCCCTTGAAACGCGGCTGATTTAGAACAAACGAGGGTTCCGGCCCACCTTCAGGACGATACCGCCAGTCGAAGAACAGAAACTCACCGAAGCCGCTTCGTTCGATACTCTTCAGAAACTGTTTGGGAATGATCTGATCCGTGTCGACGTTCGAGCGGTCGAGCGGAACAACAAGGCCAGTGTGTTTGCGGAACGGTTGCATGCGTCTTACCGAAACTCCCATTGCCTGACATCTACAAAATGTCCGGCGACAGCAGCAGCCGCAGCCATCATCGGGCTCACGAGATGTGTGCGACCGCCGCGACCTTGACGACCTTCAAAGTTGCGGTTACTGGTGGATGCACAACGCTGTCCTGGTTGAAGAATATCCGCATTCATTCCCAGGCACATCGAACAACCAGCGTCTCTCCATTCAAATCCGGCTTCGCGGAAGATCCGATCCAAACCTTCTCGCTCGGCGGCGCGCTTGACCGCCTGCGAACCCGGCACTACTAGCGCATTAACTGCCGGGCTTATTCGATAACCTTTGACGACGCGAGCGGCTGCTCGAAGATCTTCCAGTCGCGCATTCGTGCAGGAACCAATAAACGCCCGATCGATTTCGATGTCCTGAATGTTTGTACGTGGCTTGAGAGCCATGTACTCCAGCGCACGCAACGCTGCTTGCCGGTCAACTTCGCTTTTTGCGTCCGCCGGATCGGGAACATGGCTTGTGACTGGCACCACCATGCCTGGACTCGTACCCCAGGTAACGAACGGTTCGAGTCTGCAAGCGTCGATCTCTACGGTTTGGTCGAAGGCGGCGTTGTCGTCTGACCTCAGCGTGCGCCATTCGCTCATCGCTTCGTCCCAGGCATTCCCAGACGGAGCGAACCTCCGTCCACGAAGATAATTGAAAGTGATTTCGTCAGGCGCAATCATGCCGGCTTTGGCTCCAGCTTCGATAGTCATGTTGCACAAAGTCATGCGTCCGCTCATCGAAAGCTCGCGAACTGCCGGGCCCATGTATTCGATTACGTGTCCCGTCGCGCCATCAGTCCCAATCTTGCCGATGATCGCCAGTGCGAGATCTTTCGCCGTTACTCCTTCCGGAAGACTGCCCGAACAGTCGATCTTCATCGCACGCGGTTTCGTTTGAGGCAAACACTGCGTAGCCAACACGTGTTCGACCTCACTCGTACCGATCCCAAATGCCAGTGCGCCGAATGCTCCGTGGGTGCTCGTGTGACTGTCGCCGCACACGATCGTCATGCCGGGTTGCGTCAAACCCAACTCTGGTCCAATGACGTGAACGATTCCTTGTTCGCGGGAATTAATATCGAAGAACTGAACGCCAAACTCCCCACAGTTCTTCCTTAGGGTATCGACTTGTATTGCAGCAGTTGCGTCAGCAATCGGCAGACTTCGATCAGTAGTTGGAACATTATGATCGACAGTCGCGACGGTCAGGTCCGGACGCCGCACTTTTCGTCCGGCCTGACGCAGTCCGGCAAACGCCTGGGGAGACGTCACTTCGTGGACCAAATGCAGATCTATGTAGATGAGAGCAGGTTCACCCGTCGATTGGCGAACGATGTGATTGGTCCAGAGTTTGTCGAATAAGGTCGGCACTGGTCTTTGGTCTTTGGTGTTTGGTGTTTGGTCTTTAGTTTTTGGTTTTTGAGATATGGCGACAGTAGCCAGTACACTAAGGCCAAAGACCTAAATACCTAAGACCTACACCGCGTGATACGCATGCCGCAGATCAGCAATCTCCGTCACCGCCTGGCAGACCATTTCTCCAATCTCTGAGGTACTCGCAAGGAATCCACGTCCATCACCGTCGATGTCAGGTGTACGGAACCCCGCTGCCAGCACGTGTTCGATCGCCGCTTCAATGTCGGCTGCTTCCTGCTCAAGCTTCGCTGTGTAACGCAGCATCATTGCAACTGAAGCAATCGCGCCAAACGGATTCGCGATCCCTTTGCCAGCGATATCAGGTGCAGATCCGTGAACCGGTTCGTACAAGCCCACCTCTCCGCCCAAACTCGCCGAAGGCAACATACCTAAGGATCCCGTCAGCGCTGCAGCTTCGTCCGACAAAATATCTCCAAACAGATTTTCTGTAAGCAACACATCGAAGCGCCGTGGATTCGTGATCAAATGCATGGCACACGCATCAACATACAGATGATCGAGCTCGACGTCTTTATAGTTCTGAGCAACTCGCGACACAGTCTGACGCCAGAGCTGTGAGGTCTCAAGCACATTCGCTTTATCAACAGACGTCACTTTCCGTCGTCGTTTGCGAGCGGCCTCGAACGCAAAATGTGCAACACGTTCAACCTCCTCGACCGAGTAACTCATCGTATTGATCGCCGCGCTTGTACCATTCGTTCCAGAGAAACCGCGTGGCTCACCAAAATACAATCCACCCAGTAGTTCACGCACTATGAGAATATCAGCACCACGGCTGACTTCTGGTCGCAGAGCTGAACAAGAAGCAATCGCTTCGTAAGAAACAGCGGGCCGCAAATTCGCGAAGCCTCCAAGCGCTCGTCGTAATAACAAAAGGCCAGCTTCAGGTCGTTGTTGGGAGGGAAGATGATCGTATTCGGGGGAGCCTACTGCTCCGAGCAGCACAGCATCGCTCAACAAACATGAATCAAGGGTTGTGGGCGGGAGCGGTGAACCGGTCGAGCGAATCGCGGTCCCACCTATCGGCTGTTGGTCGAATTCGAATGAATAGCCACCGATTGCAGCTACAGCCTTTAATACACGGACAGCTTCGGCGGTTACTTCAGGACCAATACCGTCGCCGGGAAGAATTGTGATGCGGAATGTCATATAAGCCCTGGCCTTAGTCTTTGGTCTTTGGTCTTTGGTCGAACAACTCAGTAAGAGCCCTAAGACCTAAGGCCAAAGGCCAAAGATCTGTCTTCACGCTGCTGCTTCAATCACAGCCTTCTCCGACAGCAACGAAATCAAATCCTGATCGTAAATGCGCTTTTTGCGATCGGCGAGACCTGTAAAGCGGGCGTATGCTTCGTCGAGCTCTCTTTGAGTAAGCTCAAAACCCAATTCCGTGTAGCGAAGCGACAAAGCATGCCGGCCCGAATGCTTGCCAAGCACAAGCGAATTGGCCGGAACACCGACCGACTCAGGAGTCATGATCTCGTAGCACAACGGATTGTTGATGACACCGTGCTGGTGAATACCGGCTTCGTGCGCAAAAGCATTTCGCCCAACTATCGCCTTGTTTGGTTGAACGTCGAAACCCACTATCTGCGAAAGCAACTGGCTCGTTGGAAAAAGCTGCTCCGTATCAATCGCTGTTGTAAATGGCAATCGATCAGCTCGCACCCGCAACGCCATCACAATTTCTTCCAGCGATGCATTGCCGGCCCGCTCGCCAATGCCATTGATTGTGCATTCAACCTGTCGCGCCCCCGCTTCGATTGCTGCCAAAGTGTTTGCCACCGCCAAACCGAGATCGTTATGACAGTGAACGCTGATGATCACGTCGCGGTCGCGCACGACGCGATTCTTTACCTGCTCAATAAGCCCAGCGAATTCACCCGGTGTCGTATAACCCACCGTATCCGGCACATTGAGGATCTTCGCGCCGGCTTCAACGGCGGTATCGAGAACTTCAAATAGATACTCTGGATCGCTGCGCGTCGCGTCTTCCGCAGAAAACTCCACCTCCTCAGCGTAAGAAGACGCCTGCTGGACCGCATCGTGCGTCATCGCAAGTACTTCGCGACGAGTCTTCTTCAGCTTGTGTTCGAGATGAATATCGGAAGTGGCTACGAATGTGTGGATGCGCGGATACGCAGCACCGGCGAGCGCCTCCGCGGCACGCGCAACATCCTCTTTAGCCGTGCGGCATAACGCTGCGACCGTCACTTCCCTACAAGTCGCAGCCACAGCTTTAACCGCGGCAAAGTCGCCTTCTGATGCGATTGGAAAACCAGCTTCGATAACGTCAACGCCGAGCGTCTGAAGTTTCGTTGCCATGCGGACCTTCTCGTTGAGGTTCATCGAACAGCCCGGCGACTGTTCACCGTCACGCAACGTTGTATCGAAGATGCTCACTCGCTGTCTTGGCATAGGGAAAGGTTTCCTCCTGTGGACAAGTCCCAAATCCTAGGCTTCGGGGCCATGCAAGTCAAAGTTATAATTTTTATAGAAAGATAATAAGTTGTGATAGGATAACCCGGCCCAGCAGATCCAATAACATTGAGGCAAGGTTTCGGTGGACGTTAATCAACTGGAAGTCTTAATTGCCGTGGCCAAGGAGCAGAGCTTCTCGCGCGCCGCCCAAAGCCTCCATCGCACGCAGCCCGCCGTTAGTCAGGCGATTCGCCGCCTGGAAGTAGAACTCGGCGAACCCTTGTTCGATCGATCTTCCAAGGACGGCACGCTAACCGCTGCGGGGCGGGTGTTATTCGATTTCGCTGAACAGATGTTGAATCTGCGGCAAGGCGCGCATCGTGCGATTAGAGAGCTCAAAGATCTACAACAAGGCAAGCTGGCCCTCAGCGCGAATGAATATACGGTTATGTATCTGCTGCCCGTCCTCGCCGTGTTTCGGGCTCGACATCCACACATAAAAGTTGAAGTCAAACGAAGTTTGGCCAGCCGAATCGCTTCAGAGGTGCTGGGCCGTGGCGTCGAGATAGGAGTTGTCACATTCAAGCCAACTGATGCGGCCGTCGCATCCATTCCGGTTGTGAGCGACGAGCTCACGTTAATCGTTGCGCCTGAACACCCACTTGCGAATAAACAAGTGGTGTCGGTACGCGAACTCGGCGCGGAGTCGTTTATTGCGCACAATGTCCCGTCGCCGTATCGCGAACGAGTTGTGAAGACTTTTGAGAAGTACAAAACGCCGCTGAACATGTCGATGGAGATGCCGACGCTCGAATCCATCAAGCGACTGGTTGAACAACAGATGGGAGTTGCCCTTGTCCCACGACTAAGCGCGCAAGCTGAGATACAGCGTAAACAACTAGTTGCTGTGACTGTGAAGGAAATGAGATTTGAGCGACGACTGCAATTGATCTATCGGAGGGGCGCAACTCTGTCGCACGCAGCAAAGGCGTTTTTGAGAGTTGCGAAGGGCACGTGAATACCACCGACGGGCAGTCGGTGGATTGTTCAAGTCCGGCCTACGCGGCGCCGACGCTCTAAACCTCTGACGCGCCGCGAACGAACTTGAACAATAAGACGGTACTGAATGCGCGGCGCGTCAGGATCTTTGGTCGCGGTTGTTGTAGGCTGGATCTGAACAATCCCCCGACTGCCGTCGGAGGTATTCAAGTTGTAGGCCGGATCTGAACAATCCCCCGACTGCGGTCGGGGGTATTCAAAAGTTGGAGACTAATCCGATGACTATTCGAAGATCGCTTCTGCTCACGAGTTTTGTGTTGTGCCTGTCGGTCCCTTGTGGTGTCTTTGTGGTCCCAACCACTGCCCAACCAACGAAACAACAGCAGCGACGTGCAGTTCCTCCCAAACCATCCGCGACCTTCGGCTTCAACGTTCGCGTCTTTGGTGCTACGGGCGACGGGAAAGCACTGGATACGCCGGCAATCAACAAGACGATTGATGCCGCTGCGGCTGGCGGAGGCGGAACTGTCTTTTTTCCCGCTGGTTCGTATTTGTCAGTAACGATCCGTTTGAAGAGCAATGTCGCTTTGTATCTGGACCAGGGTGCAACAATCGTCGCGGCCACTACCGGGCCAGGGATGCAATATGATGCGCCTGAGCCAAATCAGTGGGACCAGTATCAGGACTTCGGACACAGCCATTGGCGTAATAGCCTGATCTGGGGCGAGAACCTCGACAACATCGCGATTCTTGGTCCAGGCAAGATCTGGGGCAAGGGCCTGGTCAGGAGTGGCGGTGCATCGCGGACCGAGGCGCAGAATCAAGCTATCCGCGAAGTCCCGGCTTCAGGACCGTTTGGTTATCCAAACCCGCGCGATGCAGTCGAACCTGGCTGGGGCAACAAATCAATCGCTTTGAAATTGTGCCGCAATGTGATTCTGAAAGATTTCACGATATTCCACGGCGGTCATTTTGCAATTCTTGCGACCGGCGTTGACAACCTCACAATCGACAATCTCAAGATCGACACCAATCGCGATGGCATCGACGTTGATGCATGTCGCAACGTGCGGATCTCGAATTGCACAATCAATTCGCCATTCGACGATGGCATCTGTTTGAAGAGTTCCTACGGATTGGGTTTCGCGCGGGCGACAGAAAACGTGACGATCACGAATTGCCAGGTCAGCGGCTACGATGAAGGCACATTGCTGGATGCGACCTTCAAGCGCGAATACAAGCGCTACAGTCACAACAGCACGACAGGAAGAATCAAGTTCGGGACGGAATCAAACGGCGGTTTCAAGAACATTACGATTTCAAACTGCGTGTTCGACTACTCCCGCGGGCTCGCCCTGGAAGCAGTTGATGGTGCGTTGTTGGAAGATGTGACAATCACCAACATCACGATGCGCGACATAACCAACGCGCCGATTTTTATCCGCCTGGGAAACAGAGCTCGTGGTCCAAAGGAATCCACAACCGTTGGAAGACTGCGTCGCGTGATTATCAGCAACGTTGTAGTCTACAACGCCGATCCCAAGTATGGTTCGATCATCAGCGGGATTCCTGGCCATCCGATCGAAGATCTCAGATTGAGCAACATCCGGATTTACTCACAGGGCGGTGGCACGAAAGAACAGGCTGCGCTTCAGCCACCGGAGAAAGAGGATACTTATCCTGAGCCGTCGATGTTTGGTGAGATTCCGGCGTATGGGTTTTTCATCCGTCACGTCGATGGATTGAAGATGGATAATGTAGAGGTCAGTTATCTGACGGATGATTTGCGGCCGGCGTTCTGGTTACACAACGTGCGGGGCGCCGAGTTCTTCCGTGTGCGAGCGCAAACGAAATCAGACGTACCAACATTTTTACTGAAGGACATCGAGGATCTCAGCGTTCTGTCGAGTCACCCGATTCCCGACACGCGGCTGAACAAAGTCAAGGACGGAAAAATCGAATAACGTGCGGGGGAGTGCGCTCGTCAAAATGGGGTTTGATTCAACCACTTGGGCAGTAGCTGAAAGTGAATACGAGGGACACGCGTTGTTCATAAAGTTTCGGGAGTTTCCGCAGAGCTTTATGAAATGGCGCTACCCCCAGCGACTGAACATTTTCTGGAAAATGTCAGACCCCGATGAAAACGAACTGCCAACCAACGAAGAATTCCAGAGGTTGGCTGCTTTCGAAGATCGATTGGTCGATGCTGTAGAAGGTGATGAGCACTCGATTCTGCTAGCCGCACTCACCTGCAACGGAGAAAGCGAATTTCTGTTTCATACTTCAGACGTTGCGGGGTTTCTGGAGCGTCTCACAAATATGCCTCAGGAGCCAGAGCGATATCCGATCACAATTCAACATTACCTCGATCCTAATTGGGCTTATTTTGACTCTGTGATTGCTCACTAAAATGCACATGTGTGCCAAGCGGACTCATTTTGATTGGACGATGGACATCACGCTTCGCGCGTGACGCGTGAGTAAAGTGGGGCAGCCTGGCACTTATGATTTGGAATAATGCTTTGTAATCGCATACGATTGGGGCGATTATGGTAGCCAATGCCAAACAAATCTATGTGGATACCGTACGGCACCTTCCGTCTGATGAACGTCTCAAGCTCGCAAGACTAATACTGCAGGATATCGCCTCATCCGATATCGATTTCAGCGATGCCTGGAGCAAACAAGATCTAAACCAGCTTATTTCCTTCGCGCTTTCTCACAGCGAGAATCCTCATGGCAAAGAAAAAAAGAACCCTTAGGTCAGGCGACGTAATACTGCTCGACTTTCCAGGCGTTCAGTCAACCAAACGTAGACCAGCGGTTATCTTGTCGTCTTCCCTATATCATCGAGAGCGGCCGGACGTAATCATCGGGATCATCACGAGCCAGTTATCTTCAGCAACTTCTCACACTGACTATGTATTGGCAGACTGGCAACAAGCCAGGTTATCGCGACCTTCTGCATTCAGGTCGTTTCTCATCACAGTTCCGAAAACCGCCATTATTAGCAGAGTGGGCAGACTGTCAAGAAAGGATTGGATAGCCGTTACTAATCGACTCCAGTCTGCTTTCGGATTCAACAACGATAACTAGGTGAAGAGCGGACGAGGGGAAAAGTGGAAGAGGGAAAAGGAGAAGTTCGCCACCGCCTCTTCCCTTTCCCCTCTTCCCCTGCTTAGCTGGTCGATTCTTCGAGTTCCTCATCTTCCGCAGCTTCGACCAGGGATGCACTTGTCACCTTATCTGTCGCATCGGTCTTGATAAGTCGAACACCCTGCGCGCTGCGGCCGGTCTTACGAATATCTGCAGCCTCAAGCCGGATCAACTTACCTTGCTGCGTAATGATCATGATCTCCGACTCATCCTCGACAGGGAAAACAGCTACAACTTTGCCAGTCTTCTCCGTCGTTTTCATATTGATCACGCCCTTACCGCCGCGAGCCTGGAGCCGATAGGTTGTGATTGGCGTCTGTTTTCCGTAACCCTGTTCGGATACAGATAGCATTCGCTCGGTGTCTTCCGCAGAAACAGGACACACCGAAACCACGTAATCGTCCGGGCGCAGATCGATGCCTCTAACTCCACGTGTCGCGCGTCCCATCGGTCGCACGTTCTTCTCATTAAAACGAATTGCCAGTCCGTTGTGTGTCGCGATGAAGATTCGCTTCGATCCGTCAGTCAGCACCACGTCAAGCAATTGATCGCCTTCATCGATGTTGATGGCGATGATGCCATTCGTTCTGATGTTCTGAAAGTCGGCGAGCGAAGTCTTCTTGATCACTCCTTTGCGTGTGACCATCACAACGTATCTACCTTCAGCAAACTCACGAACCGGCACCACGCCCGCCAGCTTCCGATCTGAAGGAATACTGACGAGATTCACCACCGCCTTGCCGCGTGCGGCAGCTGCGGCATCCGGTACTTCGTGGACCTTGATCTTGTAGACCATTCCGTCGTCCGTGAAGATCATCAGATAAGCGTGAGTCGAAGCGATAAAAAGGTGTTCGACGAAGTCGCCATTCTTTGCGGCCGCTCCGAATCTTCCTTTTCCGCCGCGTCCCTGTCGTTGATAAGTCGTGATTGGTGTTCGCTTGATGTAACCGCTGTTGGTAACGGTGATGGCAACGTCCTCGTCCGCGATCAGGTCTTCAATTGAAAGCTCGACGCCTGCATCGACGATCTCTGTTCGTCGCGCGTCGCCAAACTCCTTCTTCACTTCTTCCAATTCATTAGTGATCACTCGCCGCAGGGATCTCTCGTTACCGAGGATCTCTTCCAATTCCGCAATCAGCTTGATAATGCCCTCGTATTCGTCTGTTATTTTTTGCCGTTCGAGTGCCGATATCCTCCGCAACTGAAGATCGAGGATCGCTTGTGCTTGTATCTCTGAAAAGGCCAAGCGCTCCATCGCTTTTTGCAGTTTGACAAGATACGTCTTCAGTTGAACGTCCGAAGGCACGCCCTTCCAGGTCTTAACCTCACTTATCGTGGTCATCTGGCCTGTCAGCCACTGTCGGGCTTCATCGACTGAACGAGAATTACGAATCAGCGTGACGATGAAGTCGAGCGCGTCGATGGCTTTGGTGAGACCTTCGAGGATGTGGGCGCGTGCCTTGGCTTTGCGGAGTTCGTATTCCGTGCGACGGCGGACGACTTCGCGACGAAAGTCGACGAAGAGTTCCAACATTTCCTTGAGATTAAGAACCTTGGGCTGGCCATTCACGATCGCGAGATTGATGACGCCAAACGACGTCTGCATCGGAGTGAGCTTGAACAGTTTGTTGAGTACGACCTGTGGAACGGCGTCTCTCTTTAGCTCAACCACAATGCGCATGCCTGAACGATCAGATTCATCTCGAATGTCCGACACACCTTCCAGCTTCTTCTCATTGACGAGCTCGGCAATACGCTCGATCAAACGGGCCTTGTTTACCTGGAACGGAATCTCAGTGATGACGATGGCATCGCGTTCCTGCGTGCCTCGACCGATGCGATCAATCCCTGCGCGAGCTCGAAGTTGTATAACTCCACGACCTTCAAGATACGATTTCCGGATCTCCTCTTTGCCGTAGATGAATCCAGCGGTCGGAAAATCCGGCCCCTTAACGATTTGCATTAGTTCCTTGATGTCAATCTGGGGATCGCGCGTCAGGGCAATGCTCGCGTCGATAATTTCGGTCAGGTTGTGCGGCGGAATATTTGTGGCCATGCCGACTGCAATCCCAGCGGTGCCGTTCACGAGCAAGTTAGGAAAGCGAGTTGGCAGAATGAGAGGCTCAGTAGTTGACTCGTCGAAGTTCGGGGCCCAATCCACCGTCTCTTTTTCAATGTCGGCTAGCATGTAATCGCTTAACCGGTCCAACCGAGCTTCTGTGTAGCGGTATGCGGCCGGAGGATCACCGTCAACTGAACCGAAGTTACCCTGACCATCGATTAGCGGATAGCGCATGTTCCATGGTTGAGCGAGGCGAACTAGCGCGTCATACACTGCGGTGTCGCCGTGCGGGTGATACTTCTTTAAAACTTCACCGACGACACCGGCACATTTCGAATAGCGGCGGTTGTAATGCAAACCCTCTGTGTGCATCGCATAGAGAATCCGCCGGTGCACAGGCTTGAGACCGTCACGAATATCAGGCAATGCGCGACCGATGATCACTGACATTGCGTAGTCGAGATACGACCGGCGCATCTCGTCTTCGATGTTTATATGGTTGCGCTCAGAAGTGGTTTCCATCTAACAGCCTTTCAAGTACAATCCGCCAGTTTTAGGCGGCACGTTCGTTGACCTCAGTCGCATCCAGCTTCACAAACTTCGCCCAGAGAAAGCGGCTTTCAGGGGCGGTTCGACTTGAATTGATTGTTCGTTCTTCAGGTAGGGAAGACAGATGCGCATTAGCATTCAAGTACGCGACGATTTTAGCCTGTTTTGGCCTTTTTTTGCAACCCGTCGCGACGTGGAAACTCTAATAAAATCAATAGCTTCAGAGGCATTTCTAAAGGGTTAACCTCAGAAGCGCCCGGCGGTGCGCCCGGCGAGCCCAAGCCACCTTTCGGAGACTCAACTCCCATGAGTCAAACACGAGATTGGAAGCGGATTCGCGAGCGCCTGGAGTTGAAACTTCCCGTCCGCGTTCGTTCCCGCGAAACACCGGATTTTGAGTGGATGGAAGTGACGAGACTGACCGACGTGACACCCTTTGGTGCGGGCTTCACGTTGAAGCGACCCACGGAGAAGGGACGTCTGGTGCACATGACGATTCCGATGCCGCGTCAGCTACGTGTCTTCGATCACATGGAAGATCAGTACAGGGTCTGGGGGATAGTCCGACACGTTCGCGCGGTGTCTGGGGCGGATAATCAGACGATGTTTGAAGTCGGCGTCGCGTTCATTGGAAAGCATCCGCCGAAGAGTTATGAGGTCGAGCCGTGGAAGCGTTACGAACTTTCGACACCAGACAACCGTTCCATGCCTGGAGCCGAAGATATTGTTCAACCGGTTCCCTCTTCTGACCAGCGCATCCACACGCGGCACAACATTGCTGTCGACATGTTGCTTGAGTCTCTTAACGAAAAAGGTGAGTCATCCGAAAGCGAACAAACGGTAACTGAGAACATCAGCCGAGGAGGCGCGACGCTGTTTACAACCCTGCAAATCCCGATGGGACGATTCGTTCGCCTCACGAGTCAACAGTACAACCTAACGGTCCATGCGGCCGTGCGTGCTCGAAGCACCGGCGCCGACGGCGTAAGTCGCATCCACGTCGAATTCATCGATAAAGAGTGGCCGTTGTAGAATATCGCCATGCCACAATTTCGGTCGATTCAGATTGAAAAAGAAGTGTTGTTGTTTGAGATAGCACGTCGCTGTAGCTTTGCCGATTGCAACCAGCGCGTTTCTCTTGGGCTAACGAAGGCGGAAGCTTTCGAGTACCGCGGCTTTGAGTGCTCCTACTGCGAACGTTGGAACGAAGACGTCTTAACCGAAGGTGACGTTCCTGATTGGTGGGACGAAATTCAGCACCAGTCGAGAGTTAACTAAGCGCGTTCCAACAAAATCTCTTGAACAACGGTACATCGCCAACGAGAATGGCTGCTTCTCAGTCGAATGGTGGAAGGACCATGTTGCCTCAGTGGTTGCTGGAAGTTATTCGACCTGTTGTCGGAGTTGTGAGCCGCGTCTTTTGGAAAATAGAGTTTTGTGGATTGGAGAACGTTCCGAAGAACGGCGGCCTGATCATCGCGTCGAATCATCAAACCTACATCGATCCCTTCTGGCTTTCACTCCCAATCAAACGTCCGATTCGTTACCTGGCATGGAGCGCAGCTTTCAAATGGCCTGTTGTGGGAAAGTGTCTTACGTGGTTTGGCGCGTGGCCGCTTGCGTTGGAAGGCAGTGATCCCGCAGCCATTCGTCGGTCGTTGCAGTGGTTGAAAGAAGGCGGCGCAGTTGTGATCTTTCCAGAAGGCGGTCGGAGTACGTCAAGTGGATCACTCGAGAGATTTAAAGCTGGCGCTGTTCGGTTGGCACTCGAAGCGAAGGTCCCGATTCTGCCAGTGACTATCAAAGGCGGGAATCGAGTGTGGCCCAAGGGTTGGAAGGTTCCGCACACCGGAAAAGTAGTCGTAACTTATCATCCAGTGCAGCGACCGGAGCCTGGTCCAGCTGATGAAAAGGGCGCATACGCAAGGCGTGAGAGTGAGAAGCTCGCGAAGGTGATTGAGTCAGCGCTTTGAAGCAGATCCACCGATTCTCACAGATTACACAGATTAGAGCTGTGACAGCTAAGTTGAGCATGCGGTCGCGGTAGATCATAACCAGTCAACTTAGCTGTCTCGGCTCGAATCTGTGTAATCTGTGAGAATCGGTGGATCTGCTTCTACCGTCGCAGCAGATTTAGCATCGCGGTATGCACTCGGCCATTACTCGCGACGACTTTCTTTGTATAGATATCCAGCGGCTGGTTCTCGTAATTCGTGATGCGACCACCCGCTTCTGTGATGAGGATCGCACCCGCAGCAATGTCCCACGCATTCAGTCCGTCTTCCCAGAAGCCATCAAACCGTCCGCAAGCAACATAAGCAAGATCCAACGCTGCTGAACCATCGCGTCTCACCGCCTGCGCGTGCATAGTGAAGTTCGTGAAGTCGCGAGCAAAATCCGGCCGGGTTCTTACGTCGTACGGGAAGCCAGTACACATCATTGCCCGGTTGAGCTCTTCCACATTCGAAACACGAATCCGGCGCTCGTTGAGTGTCGCGCCATTGCCGCGTTCGGCTGCAAACATCTCGTTGCGCATTGGATCGTAGACGACGCCGATCTCCAACGTTCCCGCGTGCTCAACCGCGATCGAGACACAGAAGCAGGGATACCCATGGGCGTAATTGGTCGTGCCGTCGAGTGGATCAATGATCCACTTCCAATCGCTTCGCGCAGGTCCTTCGCGAACGGCTTCGCCTGATTCTTCCGCAAGGATGCCATGCAACGGGTAATGCGAACGGATGCGATCGATAATCAGCTCTTCGGCCGCAATGTCAGCTTCAGTAACTAAATCGATGTCGCCTTTGTTGGAGATCTGCGCGGTGCCTATACGCTGAGCGAGGAGATTGCCCGCATCACGCGCAACTTGAATGGCGAAATTAAGCAATAGCGAACCTCTTTGTAGTGTGGTGACGTGTCACCGCTTTGTTCCTCGTCGCCGCCGCGTCAACTCGCCGCACTCCAAGAAACTTCGCCCCAACTCTTAACACTTCCTGGATCTGCCTGTCCCAATAACCCCACGAATGATCGCCTGGCAACTGTCGATACTCATGGGGAATCTTCTTCTCTGACATCAAACCTGCAAGCTCGCGATTGTAGGGGAATATTAAGGGCGAATCTTCAGTGCCACAGTCGAAGTAGAAGAATGGCAGCGACGCAACACGATCTGGTGGCAATTGTTTGATCAGTTCGAATAGATCGTTTTGCTTTCGTGCGTCGCTTTCAAGGGCGCCGAAGAGTTTCAGTGACGGGTGCCAACTTGAAGGGACGTCTGGCTCCGTGAACCGAGTGATTCCGAATGCGCCGCTCATTGAACCAACGAAGACAAATGTAAACGGTGATTTCAAGCCAAACTTAATTGCGCCGTAGCCTCCCATTGAGAGGCCG
>DATIBJ010000189.1:0-10807 GCA_035457565.1 Pyrinomonadaceae bacterium
TTGAACAGGTCTGTGGCATCTGCACGATGATTGTGAACGGCCGCGCTCGCCAATCGTGCTCCGCGCTCATTGATAATCTCGACCAGCCAATCAAGTTGGAGCCGATGTCGAAGTTTCCAAACGTACGCGATCTCGTAGTTGATCGATCTCAGATGTTTGATCATCTGCGTCGCGTGCACGCGTGGATCGACCTTGATGGAACGCATGATCTCGGTCCCGGACCACGCATGGATCAAGACGACGTTCAGGAACGCTACGCCTACTCAAGGTGTATGACGTGTGGGTGCTGTCTTGAAGCATGTCCGCAGTACGATGGCGACAACTACATTGGGCCACAGGCTATCGCTCAAGTACGTCTATTCAACATGCATCCGAGCGGTAAGATGAATCGCGAAGCGCGGCTTGAAGGCATCATGGGTGATGATGGGATCACCAATTGTGGCAACGCTCAAAACTGTGTAAAGGCCTGCCCTATGAGTATCCCCCTCACAAAAGCCATCTATGAAGAAAACCGAGAGACTGTTGTGCATGGTCTTCTGGGATGGCTCAAGCACTGAAAACACATACAGAACGGGAGCGAAGCGACCGATTTCAACGAGCATTGAGCGCATCGTTACCTGAAATCGGTCGCTTCGCTCCTGATGTTCTGTACGCGTTCGGTCAGATCCAAGCTCGAGTGCCAATAGACGCCTCGGTACCGCACGACAAACTGAAGTTTCAATCGAGTGGGTTGTGAGTCAGTACCGTAACGCGGTAGCGTCGGGTCCACGTTACGATGAGCAGGTTGTTACCAGGACCAATTCCCTTCTGATGCACATCGCTTAAAGCGATGCTAACCTAATCAAACAACAGAACTAAGCTTCCAAAACACCGCGCCTTTGTCGGATTTTAGATTGTGCTCTTGCCGCTGCGCTACAAGTCTGGCAAGAAAGGTACACAGCGTGGGAATGGGAAGTTAGAACTTCTTATTAGAGCCCTCAAAGTCTTATTAGTGCGAAAATGCAATTTAAATGGTTGTTGGGAATTCGTCTGCTGACGATTCTGATAGCTGTCACCTTAATTGGATCTCGACAGGGGCTATCGCAACGCGCCCAACATGCGTGGAAGGATCCGACCACTCTTCGGACAAGGGTGGAAAAGGAGAAAGCTAAAGGATATTGGAAAGTAGTGTTTCCTTCGCCACAACTTGAATATGCCGACGAGACCAATCTGGAAAGTGCCATTGGTCGTGCGACAGCGTCTGGCTCAATGAGAACAGTACGAAATGGTGCGCAGAGCAGAAACGGTGCACAAAAAAGATGTTTGGTTCAATTGCACGAAGCCCTGAAAACGGCCGCGATACCAGGCGATGATTCTGCGCCTTTCGGGACTTGATTCCGACGGTCACCTTTGTGGTTAAGTTCCCATATCACTTTTTATCATCTGAGAAATTCTTCCCAAGCATTAATACCGAAGGTGCAATTAGGCCGGGTTTACTGAATTCTTCGCCGGTATAATGTTTGCAAGGAATGTTGCAAACTCTTAGGCGAACAAAGTGCCAGTTAGTTATTTGCCATTAGCCTCGTTAAACAAGAAGACACGTGCTGCGACCAGCTTTAATTTCGTTGCGAAGGATCACTTGTTGTAACGGTTCCACCCACCAAATCGAGCTTATCAGGAGTACTCTCATGATTAACCGAAGGGCAATTACCATCACTCTAACGGTAGCTAATTTGTTCCTGTTCGCGATCTACGTGGGCGGTTGGATCAAGCCGACCGCGCAAAACCAGAAAGCGATCATTCGGCGGCTTACCTTAGCAAGATATCCGGTAGAGATTTCCTTCAAACTCAAGGGCCAGCCTGTGAATGCAAGGGAAGTGGTGCGCCGCGAAGAGGGAATTCGTGCGCAAGAATTTGAAGCGGATCGCGATTGGCTCAAGGATCTAACACTAAGGCTCAAAAACACCTCGGGGAAGACGATTACCTATATTGTGGTGAATCTTGCTTTTCCTGAAGTCACCAAAAACGGCCGTACAGCCCTTGACCAAATCTTCCTGGGAGTTGATCCGGAACGCAAGTTCCAGCGTCCTCAGTTGCGGCTGGCGCCAAACGAAATAATAGAAATCTCATTGGCAGAGCGGTATGCAGGCATCAAGAGCTTGGTGGAAACGGTGGCTAATGTACCCCCGGAAAATGTCTCGCAAGTGTTGGTTGACTTCCATGCGGCATTCTTCGATGACGGGACATATTTTCAAGCTGGCACAATGTATAAACGTGATCCTGACGATCCACACAAGTGGACCCCAATCGATAACCATTAAACCCATTCCATTTATTTCTCGTCAGTTCAGTTGATTGGAGGTTTTCCGATGAGAATCAACCTAGTGCTGGCGGCACTCCTCGCCATTGGGATATTGCTACTCTTAATAAGTCCGAAGCAGGTCTCGTCGCAAGGCGGGACGAGGATTCACACTTGTTCAACTTATGGACTAGATGAGACAGATCCGTGCGGAGGCGGATCATCCTCGAGCGGCGCTTGCTCAATTATCCAGATTACCCATATTGGTCCCTGGCAAGGATCCGGTAGAACTGGTGAAGAACAGTTTGTTAGAGAATGCCAATTTGGAGACGGCACCCAATGCAATCCTGTGAACGTGGATGTTGCTTTGCCCTTCGATGACTCATACTATTGCCGTTGCACTGTTGAGCGGGACCCAGTATGCTGCCTCGATTCTCCACCTCCGGTGTGGTGTACACCAACACCAACACCAACGCCAACACCAACACCAACACCGACTCCAACGCCGTGCGCTGAATTCAACCTGAGTTGTTATTACTTTTACGATTGCTGTCCCGGTAATGTATGCGGCAATCAAACCTATAGGTGCATTCTTTGTGAACCCAATCCCCAAAATAATGAGATTTGTATGAGTGAAACCTGTAGGAATTGTTATGCCGACGGTAGTACGTATTGCACAGGTGAGGGTGGTGACTGCTGGACGCCAATTGTAGTGGATGTTCTCGGTAATGGTTTTAACTTGACCAATGCTAATGATGGCGTGAATTTTAACAACGGATACGGCACGATCCTTAGAACCGCGTGGACGTCTGCTGCAAGCGATGATGCGTTGTTAGTTCTTGACCGTAACGGAAATCTGACTATTGACGATGCCTCAGAGTTATTCGGAAATGCAGCACCACAGCCACCGACAACAGGGACAGAACTGAAGAACGGTTTTCGCGCGCTTGCTGAATTTGATAAACCCGCAAACGGTGGTAACGCGGACGGAGTTATTAACGCGAGCGATGCCATCTTCAATTCATTGCGATTGTGGCAGGACACAAATCACAATGGTATCTCGGAACTCTTAGAACTACGTTCGCTACCTAGTTTAGGTTTAGCTTCGATTGACCTCGATTACAAACTATCCAAGTTCAAGGACGGGAATAACAATACGTTTAAGTATCGAGCAAAGATAAAAGATAGCAGTGGCGCTCAGATGAATCGCTGGATGTACGATGTCTTCCTGGATGCGAGAAGAGCGCAATAATAAAAACGCCGTCACAAGTTTCGTTCTCACAGCCGACCCACGAATTGTGCCCTGGCTTCCTTAAAGAGGTTGAGCGTTAAGCAGGTCAACGACAGGCTGAAAGACTCCTTCAGGTTGTCGTCGACGGGTCAGAACCAAGTTACCATTGCTAATAGACGCCTCGGTACCTCGTCGACAAACTGAAGTTTATCGAACATTTAGAAAACTGGAAGAACACCGGAAAACTTCCAGATAATTAATCATTGACACGACAAAAGAGCCTCTGCAATATTGTCCCTACGAAAAATCCACCTGCTACTTGCACTAAGTCCCCGAAATAAAAACCCTCTCAAGTAATCGACGCCAATGAAGGTCGTTGTACTAATCCTTCTGTTCGCATGCACCACTGCCTCGCCCTGCGATGGAAGGTTGCGATCGGTGTCAAACGAAACGATTCAGACAAAGGAAAAGGAATCGCGCACGACGGCACAGCAGAAAATCGATTCGCAGTTACTGGTCGCCATCGAACAACAGCGCGGACGCAAACCAGATACGCCTCTCGAGGAGGTTAAGTTACGACGAGACAGTAAGAATCGTGTTCTAGTGGATGTGCGGGTCCCCGTCACGAAAAGAATCCTTACGGCGCTCAAAAACCACGGAGCCAGAGTCATTTCAACTTCAGCGCGCGATCATTCGATCATCGCCTATATCGCGCTTAAAAAGATCGAGGCCGTCGCTGAATTGAAAGAAGTCAAATTCATCATGCCTGCAGCTGAAGCAATCACCAACTAACAAGACCTACTTTGCTTCCGAAACAGCTCCCTGAAACATCAGCCGTATTGATTCGCCCGAACCCGACAAAGGAGCCTCCATGCACAGAACCCGCTCAAATAAAGCGACACAAAACAAAGCCCTCAAAAACTCACGAAGTCGTCGAAGAGTCTTAGTGACGTTGATGCTCTTGCTCTGCGGAGCAATTGCCATTTCCAGTACTGCGTGGCTTTCGAACCGCAACGCAAGCGCGGCACCGCAGGATCCTGGAATCAGCCCGGAAGCGTTGGCTCAGATTGAGGCTTTGATCGAAGAAAAAGAGAGTCGCAGTGAAACAGAAAGAAAGATGGACTCCCAGTTGATCTACGAAGCCAAGATGGACCGTGGCGAAGTTATTGCGGACGGCATCAGGCGGTTGGACACTGACGTTCAGTACAGTTATGACGGACGCACGATCGTCGACATTACTGCAAACGTAACCGACAACCTCTTGGCCCAGTTATCACAGAATGGCGCTGAGATCCTTGAGACGGTCGCGGACCGAAATAGCGTTCGCGCTGCAGTTCCGGTTGAGAATCTGGAAGCCATTGCTGCATTGCCGGATGTGAAATTCATGCAGCCCCGACAAGACGCCATGACGTCCGGTATCACGCGCGGATCTGCGGCGACCGCTTACGATGTCGCTCCTGGAGAATCAACCAAGACTCAATTTGCGAATCGCGCGAACAAAGTGCGTGGATTGTTGAATGCGGCACTACAGGATCGTATTAGCAATGTATCGGGCAACATTCCACCAACAGGCCAGGGCAGTCAGACGTCTGAAGGCGATGCGACGCATCGTGCGTTCGCCGCGCGTGGAACATTCCATGCGGACGGCACCGGGATCAAAATTGGCGTGCTCTCAGACGGCGTCACAAGTCTCGCGGCAAGCCAGGCGCTGGGTGATCTTGGACCAGTGACAGTGTTACCCGGACAGGCAGGCTCCGGTGACGAAGGAACGGCGATGCTCGAGATCGTTCATGACATTGCACCAGGTGCCCAACTTTTCTTCGCTACCGCATTCACCAGCATCACCAGCTTCGCGCAGAACGTTCGTGCTCTTCGCACTGCTGGTTGCGACATCATCATCGATGACGTTTTTTATTTCGTCGAGACTCCTTTTCAGGATGGACAGTTAAACCCAACGAACACGAACGGCGGCGTGGTAATTCAAGCCGTAAACGACGTTACTGCGGATGGCGCGATGTACTTTTCGTCAGCAGGTAATTCAGGAAATCTGACTGACGGTACTTCAGGTGTGTGGGAAGGAGATTTCGTTGACGGTGGTGGCACAGCTTCGCCGCTGGCACTAGGTAACCGCCTTCACAACTTTGGCGGACAAAACTTTAATACGTTAACGGTCGCAAACACTGCATCACCTATTAGCCTGTACTGGTCTGATCCACTCGGTGGTTCTTCCAACGACTATGATCTTTTCCGATTAAACGCCGCTGGAACGGCGGTGGCCGCAAGCTCAACAAATATCCAGAATGGCACTCAAGATCCTTATGAGCAAATCAGTCAAAGTACGGCCAATCCGCGCATCGTCATTGTGAAGAAGGCTGCGGCAGCCCCAAGATTTCTGCACTTGAACACAAACCGTGGACGCTTGTCGATTGCCACTTCAGGTACAACTCACGGTCACTCGGCGGTCGCGAACGCGTTCTCGGTCGCTGCAACTCCCGCGAACTTACCTAACGGCGCGCCGCCAAACCCCACCGGACCATTCCCGAACCCATTTGGGCCAACTAATGCGACTGAGCTCTTCAGTTCTGATGGACCGCGTCGCATCTTCTTCCAGGCGAATGGAACGCTCCACGTTCCGGGGGGCGGTAATCTCTCAACGGGCGGCATCGTCCGGCAAAAGCCAGACATCACCGCGGCCGACGGTACGTCTATCACCGGCGTCGGTAGCTTTCCCTCACCGTTCTATGGAACATCAGCAGCCGCTCCACACGCCGGTGCGATTGCCGCGTTACTTAAATCTGCAAACCCGTCATTTACTAATGCGCAGATTCGCACAGCGATGATTAGCAGTGCGATCGATATAGAAGTGGCAGGTGTCGATCGCGACTCGGGTGCCGGTATTGTTATGGCCTACAACGCATTCCAGGCGTTGGGAGTCGAAGGCACCGCCGACATCGAGTTTGGAACGATCAACGCGAATGAAGATCCTGGTGATGGAAACGGAACGATCGATGCGGGCGAAGGAGCTCGTGTTGATATTCAACTGCGGAACCTTGGCGTTGCCGACGCGACCGGAATAACCGCGACGCTGACTACGTCAACGCCCGGTATCAACATTCAGACGCCAACCGCGTCAGCGTATCCAGACCTTGCCGCAGGTGGCGGAAACTCGCTGAATCTTTCGCCGTTCCGCTTTACGGTTGCCAGTAACGTGCCATGTCCGTTGTTGGTGCACTTCACTTTGACAGTAAACTACGCTGGTGGACCAAGTCCGAAGGTGTTGACGTTCACCGTTCAAACGGGACGCACTATGAGCATCTCGTCAACGCTCGACGGAACGGCGCCCGCCGTTCCTCCTGGCTTTACGAGTGCGATTACCGGAACGCAAGTTGGCCGCATCAATCGGTTCGTGCCGGCAAGCAGTTGCGGCGTCGACAAAGCCAATCCAGGTCTCTTTACAAACGCCGGCGTGCGTCAGTTCGACGCTTACACGTTCACAGCTTGCAGCGATTCTTGTGTCACCATTAGCAACGATACGGGAGCAGGCAATATCAATCTCTTCCCTGTCGTTTACAAGGGTGCATTCAATCCGGCGAATCTAACAGCAAACTACTACGCGGATCCGGGCAGTAGTTCTTCCGGTACGCCTTTCTCGTTCAACGTGACGGCGGGTCAGACTTACACGATCGTCGTGCACGAAGTGAGTCCCGGCGGCGGCCTCGGAAACAACTACACGCTTAACATCCTTGGCTGCATAGTCAACTGTGAACCGCCGAATCAGGCACCGGTCGCCAAAGCGAAGAACGTAACCTTCGCTGCCGGCCCCGACTGCACAGCAAACGCCTCAATTGACGACGGCTCGTTTGATCCCGATGGTGATCCGGTGGTGATTACTCAATCACCTGCTGGCCCATATGCGTTGGGAATCACAACTGTGTTGTTAACCGTCACGGATCCCAATGGTGCAACATCACAAGCGACTGCGACTGTCACCGTTGAGGATTCAACCGGACCCGACATCACAGGCGCAACGGCGTCGCCTGATTCATTGTGGCCGCCGAATCATCAGATGGTGCCGATTACGATTAGCTACTCAACAAGCGATAACTGTAACGGAGCGAATTGTTCATTGCATGTGTCGAGCAATGAACCAGTGAACGGCCAGGGCGATGCTGACACGGGGCCAGACTGGATCATTGTTGACGATCACCACGTGATGCTAAGAGCGGAACGTAGTGCAAAAGGAACCGGTCGCGTTTACACGATCACCATTGATTGCGTGGACGGGGTTGGTAATCACACGATTCGTACGGTTACCGTGAGAGTACCAAGAAGTCAGGGGGGCTAAGTAACTCTCGTTGCGGTCATTGGAGGCGTAACGAGGTTGCTTGGAAAAGGAGGGGGCTCGCGAAAGCGCGCCCCCTTTTTTTATTTTGTCATGTGAATGTTTAGAGGCCGATCACGTTCACCAGTTCCTGCACAGCCGAAGCGCTCTTCTGCAGAGCAATTCTCTCTTCAGCCGTTAGGTTAATCTCGATAATCTGCTCGAGTCCTTTCGCACCGAGTTTGCACGGCACACCCACGTAGAGTCCGTTGATTCCGTACTCACCTTCCAGGTACGCGGCGCAGGGCAGGATCTTCTTCTTGTCTTTCAGGATCGATTCAGTCATCTCGACTGCGGCAGCCGAGGGCGCATAGTACGCGGAGCCTGTTTTCAAAAGCGCTACGATTTCAGCGCCGCCGTTCGCCGTCCGCTTCACAATCGCATCGATCTTATCTTTAGGCAGCAACTCAGTGATCGGAATACCGGCGCAGGTTGAGAATCGCGGCAGAGGAACCATTGTGTCACCATGCCCGCCAAGCACGAATGCCGTAACGTTTTCCACCGATACATCTAAAGCCTCAGCAAGAAAACACCGCATACGTGCCGAATCGAGGACGCCAGCCATACCAATCACACGGTGTTTCGGAAATCCGGAACGGCGTAGTGCGACCTGGCACATCGCATCGAGTGGATTCGAGACAATGATCAGAATCGAATTTGGCGAGCGGCGAACGACTTCATCGACAACCTTCGAGACGATCTCGGCGTTTGTTTTCAAAAGATCGTCACGGCTCATTCCGGGTTTTCGCGGAAGCCCGGCGGTGATTATCACAACGTCTGAATTCTCTGTACCGTCGTAAGTGTTTGCGCCGGTGAGTCGGACGTCAAACCCTTCGATCGGCGCCGCCTCTGCGAGGTCCAGTGCCTTGCCCTGAGGAACACCCTCTACAATGTCGACGAGCACGACATCACCGAGCTCTTTTGCCGCAAGCCAATGGGCGGCCGTTGCACCAACGTTACCCGCGCCAACCACTGTAATCTTTTTTCGCACACTCATAACGTAGATCCTATCGAGAATAAGATTGTCCTGATTTGGAAGAGCGCGAGTTTACAAGTCGGTTAGGTGAGTGTCAAACGGGTCGAATTTGAATGCTGCCCTAATCTCAGTGCTCTGCGCAACCTCTGAGTTTTCTGTGTCTCTGTGGTTGAATCTTCGTGGGGCCCTTAACTCCACAGAGACACGGAGACCGCAGAGATTGCACGGAGCCACCCATCTACAACGGCCGCGAATTTCGAATACGTCCTGCATTCTGTTTATTATTGACGCTTAATGGACCGCGACGACGATGTAGATCCATATAACCCGTTTCCCGATCCCGTAGAGATCGAGATCACCGACGTGTTTGATCTACACACAATTCAACCGCGCGATGTGAAGTCTGTTGTTGAGGAGTATCTCCAGCAGGCCCACGAGCGGGGGTTTTTGAGCGTACGCATCATTCACGGCAAAGGCATTGGGGTCCAACGCGAAATGGTCAGGTCCATACTCGCGCGCACTCCGTTTGTGCTCGACTGGACCGACGCACCTCCCGAAGCTGGAGGATTGGGCGCAACAATAGTCAGACTGAATCCTGCTACCTAGTCGATTCTTCGATGGTTCTAAGAATCTTTCTCCGAATGTTCGATCGGCAATTCGAGTCTAGTTGGCCAATAGCTAGGGCTTGTCGGTGACGATCAGTTCCTTTACCGGAACACCATCACTCCATTTACCCATGAACCGTTGCTGCGGCGTATTGCCGAGCGCAAACTCGCGGTTCTTTCCATAGAACGCAGCGTCACACAACGCGTCGAATAACTTCCAGAGTCCGTAATAGTCCAGCGCATTGATCGCCGGCGTCCGCGGCGAGTCGACACTCACCTGGCCATCGACCGGTGTGCCGGAGCCTGGACCACCAGAGCGGCGCGTCGCTAAATCTCCTTCGCTGTTGTCGTAGAACTCATCGGGTGCAGTCGGTGCACGATGATTCGCAATTAACGCGGGCCGGCCTCTTTCATCAGTCACAAGTCTCACAAAGTCTTTATTGTCCGCCGACACACGAGTCGATTCGTAATAAATCCTTTTCGCATCTTCATCATCGACGAGAGTGTCGCGATCACCGGCAACTGCGATTAGCAAAGTATCGCTCTCGATCTTTTTTAGATCAGCCAGGGGTACGTTTGCTGGACTACGTGTCAACCCGGGTTCGACCGACATCACGGCGCGTATGCGTGGTAGTTCCGATTCACCGGCGAGCGCTGCGACACTCGCGGCGAGCAGTCCGCCAAGCGAATGTCCAACCGTGGCCACCTTGTCCAGATCGGGACGCACGTGACCGCGTTCAGTTTGTAATCGCGTCACCGCATCTTTGACCGCATAGAGCGTGTTGGGAATGAAATCTTCTCTGGACGTCAGGATGCTCGACTGATAGCGCGGGAAGATCACGATATTGCCGCGCTTCACGATGTGATCAATCCAGGCTCCGTAATAGAGTGGGTTAGTACCACCCCAGCCGTGCAGAAAAATAACTACCGGCGCCTTTGTTGGCTTCGGTCTGTCAGGCTCGTAGATCCAATATTCTTTGCCGCCCATACCGTAGCGGTTTTTAATGACGGCAGAATGTAGTGGAGTTTTTCCGCCCGGTCCGCTTTCCGGTTGAAGAGGAGGTGTGGGAACTTGAAATGGGGAACTCGATGAAACTGCTACAATCAAAGCCAGAATCAAACCGATAATCCGGAATCGCATACCACTCTCCTTGCCATGGGAGCTACATAAGTCCCACTTTCTTTCGACGCGAAGATAGCCGAAAGAGTTTGACCGTGTCGCAAGCGACCTCGCGATATATTAGACTCGACGCCGTTTTTCGTTGTGAATGACCGTCCTCAGCGGAAGTTTTCCATCAACATGATGTCGCTTTCCCTACGGTCGACCTGCACATAG
>DATIBJ010000190.1:0-4544 GCA_035457565.1 Pyrinomonadaceae bacterium
ATTTGACGGTTTCTTGATTACCGGAGATTGGAGATTGGAGATTGGAGATTTGAGATTGTAAAACCGCAGTCGCACAAAAAAAGGCCGGCGCGAACGGGCCCCCATCCGACCCCCGCCTTGCCTGCCACTGCACCAACCGTCCGTTTTCCAGGATACCTAGGGTAAATATCTAATGGTCGGCGCCTTCCAGAAAAAACCCAAAAAACTTTTCCAGGAGCGATAATTCGCCCTTTTTTTGAAAAAGGGCCCGAAAACGCCAGATTTTTCCCGAGTGGTCGGGAAGAACAGGGCAGCAAAATGTAATGACTAACCACAAAACCCAGGCGGGGCGGTACCGGCCCGGATCGCAGTAGAGAATGCCCGGAATCACCGTACAATTCGCAGCAGTCGTAGCCCGCGGAGAATGACGTTTTTCGACTCCTCGATTCCGAAGCCGAAGGTTACCCCGAAATATGTGACCCCGTAGCCTCCCAGCACCACCACCGCTACGGGAAAGGGATGCCTGGGTCCTAGCAGTAGTTTGAATCCCCAGCCAACTGCGGTTCCAGCTAAGGCCGCACCCCAGAGTTTCGCCACGAACGATGAGCGAAGCCCGGTTTGACCGATGCGCCGATTTAGAGCCCTCCTGAGTAGAATGAATTCCACCCAACCCGCAATTCCTGCCGACGCTGTCAGGCCGGCCGCGCCCCAGCGCGAATCGATTGCAAGAAGAGCGGGAAGGGGAATGGAGCAGAGATAGCCGAGGATGCTCGTTAACACAACGCGCACAATCGCGTAGCGAAGTGGCGTTCGCGTATCGCGCAACGCGTAGTAGGTTGATGAATAGAGACGCCCGAGTGTCGAGGCTAACAGTCCGATAGAAGAGCCAGCCAGGATGGCCCAAACGTAGGTGGAATCAGCACGTGTGAACTTGCCAGTTTGATACAGCACAGCGGCGATAACGTCGCCGAGCGCAAGAAAAGCAACAGCCGACGGAACGATAAAGAACGCAATCCGCTGAAGCCCTCTATTCAAACGTTGTCGCAACGTGTCAGCAATCACCTTCTCACTGCCTAGTGCTTTCGACATCGCCGGAAGTTCAGCCGCCGAAACCGACATGCCAAACAAACTGACCGGTAACGTGTACAAACTCTGTGCGTAAGTAAGTGCAACTACTGCCCCGTGACCCAAAAATGTCGCCAGGAACTCGTCGACGAAAGCGCTAATTTGAACAACACCTCGGCTCATAAACACCGGGAAGAAATTCCGGATCACTTGCAACACATGGTCACTAGCAACGTCTATCTGTGGCCGAAACCTCTTGAGCAAACCAAGAACCGTCGGTAGCTGCACTCCAAACTGAAGCGCACTTCCGATTACCGATCCCCATGCAACAGCAACAGCCAGCGGCGCGAGATCCATCCGACTGCCGAAAAAAAGTAACGATGCAATAATTGATAAATTCCAGGCGACGGGAGCGGTGTAAGAAATAAAGAATCGATGGTGGCTATTTAGAACACCCAGACACCATGCAGACAGAACGAGCAGCGCTGCGCCGGGAAAGAATATGCGAACCAGTTGGATTGCCAGCTGGCGTCGCTCGTCGCGGAACCCGGCGGCAATCACAGTGACAATTAGCGGTGCACCAAAGACGCCGAGAATGACAATGATGGCGGTTACGAGCGCCAACAAACCGAAGATGGCATTCGCCACGCGCCGCGCCTCTTTTTCATCGCCCTGGGCTAGCAACTTGGCGTATACCGGAATGAACGATGCAGACAGCGCCCCTTCACCGAAAACATTTTGTAGAAAGTTGGGGATACGAAAGGCCGCGGTGAACGCGTCGCCCACACCCGAACTGCCAAAGTAGTGAGCGAAGATTCGCTGTCTGATGAGACCGACAATGCGACTGAGGAGAATTCCGGCGCCGACAAAGAGCGCGGACCGACCGCCAGTGTCGATGCGTGTTGCAGGAGGCTCACTCGGGAACTCGCCAGTGCTTGCGCCGACCTGCTCTACAGTTTCACCGGCAATCACACCTGGATCGGCCGGCAAATCGGTGGCTAGTTTCTGGGTCTTTGGATTTGCCGGTTCGGCCGCGGCCACGCCGTCCGAGTGATGTCGGTTGTTCTCGACGCGGTCTCTATCGCCTTGCGGATCTGAGGAATCCTTCATCAATTAGAGATCGTAATCTTTCAGCTTTGTGAGCAGGGTTTTGTAACTGACACCGAGGTCTTCGGCCGTCTTGCTTTTATTACCTGAGTTGGATTCGAGAACCGTCTGGATCTTCTTTCTCTCCGCGAACCGCAATGCTCGATGAGCAACGTCTGATAGCGTTCCAGATAAATCGAGTTGTTCGAGAGTCTGGGGCTGGTCGTCGCTCTTGACGCCAATGCCCAGATCCATTGGTTGGAGATCCAGCGTATCGGAGAGAATGCAGGCGCGCTCAATTGCGTTCTCAAGTTCGCGCACATTGCCGGGCCACCGGTATGTGCGAATTGCACCGAGAGCCGCATCGCTCAGTGTTGCCTCGCGTCCTCGCAACTCTTTTCCAATCTGGCTTGCAAAGTGATTCGCCAGCAGGGAGACGTCGTCGCCACGGTCGCGCAACGGAGGAATTTCGACCGGAAAGACCGCCAACCTGAAGAAAAGATCTCCTCGAAACGTACCATTCTCAACTGCGGCTTTCAGATCTTTGTTAGTTGCGGCCACAATGCGCAAATCAACCGCTAACGGCGTTCGTCCGCCAATTCGATCGATCATTTTTTCTTCGATTGCGCGCAGCAATTTGCTCTGCACCGCAAGCGGTAGCTCGCCGATCTCGTCCAGGAACACAGTTCCCTCCGAGGCGAGCTCAAATTTTCCCTGCCGACGGTCACTCGCACCTGTGAAGGCTCCGCGTTCGTGACCAAACAACTCATTCTCGATCAGCGTTTCCGGAATCGCGGCACAGTTGATCGCAACGAATGGTTTATCGCGGCGATTGGACAAGTGATGCACCGCGCGTGCGAACAACTCTTTGCCAGTGCCGGATTCGCCGAGTAGCAAAACGGTCGCATCCGTTTGCGCGACACGCTGCGTTTCAGCGACCGCTCGCTTTATGACTTCCGACTCTCCGATTATTCGTGGAAAGCCGTAACGACGCGCCCACTCTTCGCGCAGAAGAACATTTTCAGTTCGTAGTCTCGCCTGTTCGAAAGCCCGTTCGACAAGCAGCAGCAGGTGGTTCGAATCAACAGGCTTTTGTAAGAAATCATGTGCTCCGTCTTTCATTGCGCGAACGGCTTCGTCAATAGACCCAAAGGCCGTCATTACGATCACTGGTACGTCGCCGTCAGCAGCCCGCGCAGCACGCAAGACATCGAGGCCTGACCCGTGAGGCATGCGCAGATCAGTGAGCACTAATCGATATCGTGTGGAAGATATTTGATTAAGGGCGGTGCGTGCGTCTTCGGCCTCTGTGACAGTGTAACCTGCATTCTCGAGCGTCAGACGAAGTACGCGACGCAGACTCTCTTTGTCTTCAACGAGTAGAATGTCGGTCATCTGTCGTCAAGATGTAACAGGCTGGCGCCTGACAACTCATCTTACCAGATGACAATAACACACAGACTGAGCTTTTTAGCGCTGGACGCCAATGCCGGGTTGTGGGCCATGGACGACCACCGGCTTCCCGCCAGCCGATAGATGAACAGTGCTGGTTCCTTTTGAATTGGCGAACACTACGAGCGGTGGTTCGACTATGTTGTTATTCAAATCGACAACCCTGCCCAATCCGTCGTATCGGAAGGTTTTGGGAAAGGGTCCTTTGATCCTGAGACTGTTGATGGTTGGTATTGTTACCTGCTTAGGCGGGTCGAGTCGTCCGTCGGAGTTGGCATCAATCATGTAGCTATAAGTACTGTTGTCAACCACAGTCACGCACGCCATTTGATCGACACTGTTTGTTTGCCGCCGATTTGAATCGAGTCGCGCCTGCTCGAGGTAAACCACAAACTCCTGGGCTGCATTCACACGTGCAATTGCGATCTGGCTGCTGCGGAAACGTACGATCGCGTAGCCCGTGATCACAGCGACCATCAGCAAGACTATAAGTAGTTCGAAGATGTAGAAACCCGCAGAACCTTTTCGCACGACAGGACTTTTCACTCTTCAGAATTCGAAGGCTTCAAAGCGAGTTAGGCACGTCTTCGCGCGTAGTTGTCGCGCGAGAGGAGCGATACTCATCTGAGGAAGGGGCGAACTAATCAATCCTGGAGCTTAATGAACTAATACTCCCGCACGCCTAGTGTTCTAAGTCCGTTTGCTGCCAGTGCCCGATCGACTCCATCAGAGTCGAAAGCTGTCAGCCCTGTGCCGCCACCCGATACACTGAAAGTAGGCGCCAGGAATGGGTGGGGCTGGTTGTTTTCGGTTGAAGGCCACGTCCGAGCAAACTTGGCGACGACGATTGCTCCCAGAAGATCGCTGTTACCAGTACCGCTTCGGTCGAAAACGCCTTCGCCAAGCACCAATATGATGCCTTTAAACCCTACGTTGCCATCAGAAATTAACTTTCCCGTAAC
>DATIBJ010000191.1:0-64551 GCA_035457565.1 Pyrinomonadaceae bacterium
CCTACTTTGATCGTTGTGGTCTTTTGTCACTGCTGGAACACCGCCGACGCTTCCAGCTTGCTTTGTGAACCGCCGTATACGGAACCGTACGTACGGTGGTGTGGGAGGACGGCGGAGGTGACTCCGCCTCCTACCCGATTCTGAAGCGAGTCCGTGAATGCGTTATTGAGTTGTGGCCGGTAAAAGTGAACCCCGATTGTCAGTGGCGATGGCCCAACCATCTGCGATCTGACCAATCATTCCATGGAAGTGGATTTCGCTGCCGCTCAACACGACGAGAACGTCACCAGCGTGATACCGCGGATCATCCAGGCGGAAGCGAATCATTGTCGCTTGACCGTTCTCTTGTTTTAAAGCATCAAACGAAAAATCTTCGGCATTCACCGCATACGTTTGAGAATTGTTCGCGACTCTTTGCTCGTCAGGCATTGCCGAGATTTCTCCTGGAGAAAAACGAAAATTGAATGGGGCGGCTAGTCGGGCTCGAACCGACGACCTCTTGATCCACAATCAAGCGTTCTAACCTACTGAACTATAGCCGCCACAAATAAGCGGTTTGATTTGCCCCCGGCAGGACTCGAACCTGCGGCCCTCTGCTTAGCTTCCAGCATCAGGCTTTCCCTGACCGCCCGCTAATCCGGGTTTGCTGGCTGGACTATATCTTGGACATCACAGTCCCGACCCGTATAGTCTCTGAGGAGTCCAAGTCGCAAACCTTCGCGATCGGTTTCCTGCGGATTACCCAATCCTCGAGGATTATTACTTACCCTTCCGAGTTAGTACCTGAGGCTCTAAGGGCGTCCCCGCATATAGGGCCGTCCACTTAATGAGTTCAAAACACCTTTCCTCATTAAGGCTCCCGACAAAGGCAGATGCTCTATCCGCTGAGCTACAGGGGCATCGATGAACCTTTTGCCTTGGGATGTTAGCACGCGGTTGACTGTTTTGGTCAACCGAGCAATCTTCAAGTTTTAATCAAATAAAAGGAGATCGCCTTGCGGGCGATCTCCTTCAAGGTTGCAACAACAGTCTGGTTTACGCGGCGCGTGTGTGTTCAGTCGTTTCGGCGAACACTCTGCGGCCGTTCAGCGCGTCATCAATGATCTCGCGAACCGCAGACGTTTCAGGATTGACGTCCATCCGGTCGCACGCTTTCAGATGTCTGACAATACCTTCGGTAGCGATTTCCAGAGCCACCCCGGTCAGCTTTGAATAGCGTCGCGCTTGAATATGATCGATTCTGAGCAACCGCTCATTGAGCGGAAGATGAGTATCAAAAGTCACGATTGCCTGAGCCCTCCAATAATTAGTTTCCCGTATCCTTATGTAATTACTCTGATGCTTTACTTCACCCCATGGATGCAGTCCCTCACACAGCGAGGCTTTGAATTCCGGAGCAAAAACCCCGAAAAGCAACTCTTGGCTTGGTAGTGCCGCCAGGGGTGTTCAGCGAAACGCGGGATTATACTGAATGGCCGTTCATTCGTCCATAACTTTTTTCGGACGACCGTTCGGATTTCGGCGCGAAAGGAACGAAGAGCCCGTACAATGGAGGACGATAACTTTGCTTTCAGACGAGTTCTTGCGATCGGGTATGTGATTCAAATTGCATCGATACAGAGGTTAGAAGCTTTTGCGCGCTACCTTTCATGTCGCCGAGCAGACAAAGACGCCGCCCGGTCTCACCGTGGAGCCAGCTGGCGGCGTCGATGCGCGAGAATAAGAGTGCCGGGCTCTTACCTTTTGGGAAGCACTGTATCTTTCATAGCCTTGCCGACGCGAAACTTCAAGGTCGTCTTGGCGGGTATCTGAATCGTCTCGCCTGTCGCTGGATTACGTCCCTCACGAGCTTTTCGCTCTGATTTCACGAGCTTGCCGAATCCTGGTAGCACGAACTCACCATTGGACTTAACCTCGCGTGTTGCGAGATTACAAATCTCTTCAAAGAACTCCTTCACCTGCGCTCTCTTCATCCCGGTAGATTCTGCAAAGTGGTTGATTACTTCAGACTGCGTCATGCGCTTCTTGCCGGCTTTGGTCGCCATAGTTCGGTCTTAACACCTCCAACGAGAACTAGATTGAAAACTAACGGGACATTGGTATATCACACTCAAGCAGCAAAGTCTTTAAAAAATACCGATTTTCAGTAGGTTTTTTGCAGGTTTCAGGTTCGACGGCTAGTCGAAGTGTCAGCTAACGGGACAGTCTTGGATCGTAAGGGCACGCGCGATCCTAAATTGTGTACTACATAGTTCTCGTGATTCTCGTCTGACGCGCAAGGTACAGAAGAGGGCGGTGTGGGAATTGCTACTTTGCAGGAACTTGATAAGACCTTACGATTGCATGTTTCGACCGAGCGGTTACCATGTGTTCTTCCGCCTTTTCTGGCTCGATTTGGCAGCCCGACGTGAGAGTGATACATCTGTTACAGAGTAGCGTGCAGAAGCTACCGCGAACCGTTATGAGTCATGTCTTTAGATCAATGCTGTTGTTATCGGCGCTTGCTTTTGGTGCCGCCTCTTCGTCTCACGCAGTTGCACAGACAACACCACGCTTGCCCAGCATTGATCCGTCCGCATATCTGCCGCCTAAGAAACCCGGGCCCACAATTAGCGTATCGTTGCGAAATGTTTCTATTAGTAGCACGACTGCTGGCGGAGCCTTGCAACGATTGCGCGCCGTGCAACAGGCGGCCGCTGCAAGAGACGACCTGGGTCTGCTGATTAATGCGGCGAATAAGGAACTAACTCCATTTGGAGGTGGAACAATATCAGTCGAGGGCGGGGGTTCGATCAAGACTCAGGTGGAATTGAACCATCACACAAAGTTTGATAGCGCCACTTATTCTTGCGACGTTGTTGGAATTACTGACTATGGATGTTTCCTTCTCGGTGACAACGTGCTGGTTGAAGGAACGTATAAACCGCCTCAGGCCCTGCTGGATTATTTTCGCAAGGGCAACGGAAGAAACTATCGGGATCCATTCTTAACAGGGGTACAGGCTTTACGGCCCGAACAACTCGCAGGAACAGGTACGACTATTCTCGAGCCCACATTTGCGTCGGGAACGATCCCGGCGATTATTGTCTTTCAGGCGAAAGGTGATGCGTGCTGCTCACATACCGAAAAGTCGAGGAACATTGCCGTAATTGGTTTCCACATCAAAGGTCGGCAGCGTGTCTACGACGGAGGAGTTAGATCAACGATTCTTTTCGGAAACTGCGAACGTTGTACTGCGCAGAATAACTTTCTGGAAGACACCGCGTCGATCGGGATCACGTTCGGAGGCTCGGCGCTGGAGAAGAACTATTTCGCTAACGACGGTCTGGCATATCACAACATCACAAGCGGAGTTGCGGCCGCGAACATTGCTGCGATCAACGCTGAAAATGTTTACTCAATTGAGAACTACGCTTTCCGTCTTGGACATCATGAGCCGAGGTTCGGCG
Organism: Pyrinomonadaceae bacterium; assembly: GCA_035457565.1. Classification (GTDB taxonomy): domain Bacteria; phylum Acidobacteriota; class Blastocatellia; order Pyrinomonadales; family Pyrinomonadaceae; genus PSRF01. Next base: position 3,450 of record DATIBJ010000191.1, read on the forward strand.
GCGGTGTCTGCGGCTTTGATCTCGAAACTAACTCGCCCGCTGATCACTCAAAGAATATCTTCGTCGTCAACAACCTGTACGACTACGAAGCGTCTATTCCCAGTGCGGGGTCAGCCGTCTGTTTACAGGATCCATTTTCCGGCGCAAATCACGGGTTAGTCGTAGCTGCGAACAACATCGCTATTGGCGGAAGGGAAGACAGAATCTGGCGCTATATGAGCAACGGATTCTTCCTCAACGGACTGAACGGCTGTCACATTCGCAACAACTACGTCTTTCGAACAGGTCAAAATGCGATCCAGGCCTACAAGATCAAAGGTTGCACAATTGAGGACAATGACTTCGAGTCGACGGGCGGTGGAGGTAACTCAACAGTTTGGACAGAGGCTGCTTTGAACAATATCTTTCGTCGAAACAATTACAGAGACCGTCCGGGTTTAGCGATAAATACTCAAGCAGGATTTATCGAGGTTTGCGGCAACAATAATATATATGAATCCAATCTGGTTAACGGTCGAAGTGTGGAGGTAGTTAGCCGGCAACCTTGTTCTGCGAAGTGATTAGTTAGGGGATTGGTTCGTCCTTATTCAAGCATCTCGATTCCTTACATCGAGTATTCGTTGCTCAACACTGACTGTTTTTGCATTTCAGGAGCGAGGACGGGCGCCGAGCATTCCTGTGATTGCCACTCGCTGGCCAGAAGAGCGCTCGCCTGGTCGGCGGGAACCGGCCTGGAAAACAAATAACCTTGACCGTAAACACAGCGAAGTTCTTTCAGCTTTTGCGCTTGCTCTTCGGTTTCTATCCCCTCGGCAATGGCATCCATTTTTAGTTTTTGTGCAAGCGTGATAATCGTCTCGACGATCCCCAGGCTTTCTTCCTCCATTAACATTCGTCCGATGAACGACATGTCGATCTTCAGGATGTTTACGGGATACCGGTGGAGATAGCTGAGCGATGAGTAACCAGTGCCGAAGTCGTCAATACTAAGTTGAACGTCAATCGAGCGCAGTTGACGCAGCATTGCGGTCGCAGTTTCAGAGTCTTCGATGACCATGCTTTCAGTGATTTCGAGTCTTAGCGACCGTGGATCAAGTCCGGTCTGGTATAGGATCTGTTTGATCTGATCGACCAGATCAGGTTGTTTGAATTGCTTGCCTGATAGATTGACACTCATTGTGAGTGGCGTCTTTGATGGATAGACCAATTGCCATGCGCGCGCCTGACGACACGCTTCACGCAGGGCCCAATTTCCGATCGGAATAATTAGTTCAGTATCTTCAGCGACGTGAACGAAGTCGGTCGGCGAAATCACGCCGCGTTGCGGATGTCGCCAACGCAATAAAGCCTCAAAACCTGAGAGGCGTCCTTCTTCCAGCTGAACGATTGGTTGGTAATAGACTTCAAACTCGCCACGTTCCCATCCCTGCCGCAAGTCCGTTTCCAGCTGTAGTCTGGAAAGAGCGTGAGCGTGCATGATCTTATCGAATACTTCGAAGCGACCCTTGCCTTGCTCCTTCGCTCGATACATTGCGGTGTCTGCGTCGCGCAGAATTTCTTCTGTGGTGTTGTATTCAATCGTTGAAAGCGAGACTCCAATACTTGCGCTGGTGAAAACTTCTGACCCACTCAGTCTGAACGGAGCTTCAATTGAACGGAGGATCCGCTCCGTGACGTCGATTACTTCTGCCGAGCCTCGCACGCCATTAAGCAGAACAGCGAATTCGTCGCCACCAAAGCGCGAGGCCGTGTCTTCAGGCCGAATGCAATTCTGAAGTCGTCCCGCGACCGCTGTTAGAAGTTGATCGCCGACTACGTGGCCCAGTGAGTCGTTTATGTTCTTGAATCGATCTAGATCCAGGAAAAGAACTGCGAACACATGGTCGCGATGTTGTTGAGCCCGGTTCAGTGCGAGTGCGAGGTGATCCGTAAAGAGCGCTCGGTTTGGTAAACCTGTCAGTCCATCATAAAAGGCTGCATGATGCAAAGACGCTTCGGCTCGTTTCCGTTCGGTGATGTCTTGTGCCTGAATGATGAAGTGACTGGGTTTGCCGCTTTCACCAAAAACGCTCGACGCACTGACTGTCGCCCAGACGATTTGCCCATGTTTGTGGACGTAGCGCCTCTCACTGGTGCTAGTCACCGTCTTTGCCTCGACCAATTGATACAGCTCGGCGAGACTAGCCCCAAGATCGTCGGGATGAATGATTGATTGGAAGTTCGTCTGAAGTAGTTCCTCTTCTGAATAACCCAAAAGGTCGCACAGAGAATGGTTGACACTTAACCACCTGCCATCCGGTCCCATCAAGGCCATCCCGACTGCTGCATAATCAAAGGCACTGCGAAAGTGTTCTTCGCTCTTGCGCAGCGCTTCGCTGATAGTTCGCTGCTCCTCAGCATGGCGCTGCGCTTGTTCGGCTTGAGTGACGGTTGCGTGGAGCTGTTTGCGGTATGTCTGGTAGGTGAAATAGATGATAGCAATAATCGGCACCATCACTGCGAAGGCGTAAAAGCCAGTACCATTAAATACCTTGGCGGTAATAGCTGCTGCTGACGCCCCCGCGAAATAAGTTATTGAAATCCACAGGTAGTTCTCTTTCCACACTTGGAAGAATGACAGGTTGAACTTCAGTGCCTGCCGCAACGCGGGGATGCTCGTATTCACCACAAAGTGAACTAGCGCCATCAGGCAGACGGCTGTAACGAAGTTGCCGGATAGCTTGCCTCGCCCTAGCACGACGAGCGGACCAAAAACCGACTGAACCACAGACGCGGTCACGAAAGTCGATACAGCCAGAAGCCCCGCATTGAAGATCCGGATTAGCCAGAGTTTAGAAAAGCGGAACGAGGAACAGAAGGCTTCGGCAGCAGCGAGCAGCACGGCTGCTTCAGGGCCATAGAGCAGTAGGGAGAGGAAGATGAAGCTGTCGGAAACGGTGATCTGGACGCGGTGTTTCGAGAACTCCATGCCCAGTTGCGAGCCAAAACAGAGCGTCACCGTTGCGAGTATGAAAAACCTGAGATCGAGCGCTGTTCGATCAAGACGGAGGATGCACAAAACGCAGACTATCGCGCCGAGAGCCGGAATTAGTCTCAGGTAGAACTCGTGGAGTTTCTGCTTGCTGACGCCGAATAGGTGTGGTCGGCTCTCAGTGACGACGAGTTCCGCGGCGGTCGTTGCGTTTTTGTTAACTGATTCAGACATGGCTGTGGGATCAGTGCGCTTGTCTACCAACAGTCAAAGTTACGGTGCCGTACCGTCCTCATAGACGATCGGCATGCCGCTGGTATTGTCGCCGTTAAGCAGTACGTAGGCGCTGGAGACGCTGTCAGAGATCATCACGCCATCGGAAATCATCACGCCGTCACCCAAAGCAAGGGCATCTGAGATCATCACTCCGTTAGAGAGTAGGATGCCGTTGATGAACAACGTTCCGCTTCCCATCTTTAGACCATCGGAAATCATGACGCCGTCTGAAATCATCACGCCGTCTGAAATCATGACTCCATCAGAGATCATGATCCCGTCTGAGATCATGACGCCCGAGCCGAACGCTTCACCGAGGTTGTAGATGCGTTGGTACTTCGTAATTAGGTTTGTTCCTGTGATGTAACCCTGGTTCTGAAGCACACCTTGCGCCCATGTGAATTTGTAACCGGCCAGTGTGGTGAAAGGGGAGGGAACTTGACTGCCTGCAATCAAAAGCGGCGCTCCGAGTTCTGTCCGGTTTGTGAGATCTGTGCGAATCAGTTTTGCAAGTTGTACCGCACCATCGATATTCAGCTGACCGGCCCCTTGCTCAAAAGTATTGAAGCCCTTAAGGGGTTGCGCCGTGTATTGCAGAACCATCTTCACCATATTTGGTGTGAGCTTCGGATTGGCCTGAAGCAGCACGGCAACGGCACCTGCGACTAACGGCGTCGCCATGGAAGTGCCGCTCATCAGCATCAGCCGGTGATTAGCGTTACTGTTGGGTGTGACGTCGACCGCGGAGTTTTGTCTGACGATCGCATTATCGGCAGCTTCAGCAGCAATCAATTTGTTGCCGGGTGCAACGAGGTCGGGTTTGATAATGTGATCATAGACCCTTGCTCCGTCGATTACTTGGAAGCTTCGTGTTGGTCCGCGGGAGCTGTACGTCGTAATGACGTCGTCCTCTCGCGATTCCGTATCAAACGAGTTCGAAGCGCCCACCGTCAGAGCCGAAGGCTCGTTGCCTGGACTATGAATCCGCCCATAGAGCTTCCGTCCGGTTTCATCTCTTCCGTCGTTGCCTGCGGCGGCTACGACAACGATGCCCGCATCAACGAGCTTCCGCACAGCGAGACACAGCGGATCGATCTTGTATGAGTCGATCGCCGGCGTGCCAATACTCATGCTGACAATTCGAATTTTGTATTTCTGATAGTTCTTGTCTCCCAGTGGTTTGTTCGGATCGGCTGGCGAAAGAATCCATTGGAGCGCCTTCAGCACGGCGCAGCTAGTGCCGATTCCCTGTGAGTTCAGCACACGGAGATTGATAATTTTTGCATCGGGCGCGAGGCCCAGGTACGCGCCATGCGCGATGTGGTCAGGCGCCACTGCGAGTGAAGCGACGTGTGTTCCGTGTCCGTAAGGATCGTCCGTGCGGTTCTCTCCTGTGAAGTCCTTTTGGAAAGCGATATTCCCAACGCCGTGGTGATCATCATCTATGCCAGAGTCAAGGATTGCAATGTTCATGTCCCTGCCCTTGAGGGCGCCATTGCCGGATCGAGCGCGCATGTCGCGGGCGCCAGTTGTGCCTTCAACAAAGCCGAGGTATTTCACTTCCTTATCTGGCGATACAACTTCGACCTCGTCGAACGATTCCAGCTGCTCGACGACGTCGGCCGGAAGATCGACAGCGATTGAGCTAAACGAATCGAACTCACCTTTGATCTTCACTCCGTTCTGACTAAGCAATGCCTTGAGTGCGCCGTTTGGTTTTCGTTTGAGTTGGAGAATTACGGAAACGGTTTCGGTATTCGATTGAACATCGCGCAGCCGTTCGCGCAGCGCATGCGAAACTTTGTGTGGCTTGCTGCTTGACTCTTTTGCAGATCCAGTTGAGATGAACGTGCTGAAGACGGCGCTCGAGGCAAGCGCCGTCAGTAGGACAACGGTCGGAAATAAAGCGGCCCAGGGGGATTGTTGTGCGGTCCTCATCTCTCTCCTTCGGGAACTCCCACTGCCGTATCGCGACATCGTCGTAACTTAGGCTGGTAAGTGCATGCCCGCTCCGGTTTTCACTCATGAGAAGGCTCTTTTCGGTGACCAACGGTGCAAAAGAACAGCGCCGCGTAAGGTCGAGGCGCGGAATTATTAGCGACTGCTGTGCCTAACAATCGCCTCTTCGAACCCCGCAAAACTTCGGGTATTTGACTGGATAGGTGATTGGATCGGTCAACAACGCGAATCAGGCTGACCGATGTTTGGCGGTGGCCGTCATTTTGAATGTGAGTCGTTAGCGTGGTCCATCGTTGTCTTCTGACCTTGCGACGGTGGCTCCTAAAAATGGCCCGTAAACCTGTCACAGTTGACAGGTCAACTCCCAACGCGGAACAGCTAGACTCGATCCCGCCGTACCTCGACAAACGGAGTGATTATCGAGCGCAATCGGATGAGGAGAAGGTGACTTGGTTATGAAACTGCAACGGAGTCTTTGCCTGATAAGCGTCGGAGTTTTGATCGCCGGGTCATTGCTTTTCGCCGACTCATATCGAACAACAGCACAGGGGACGAAGCTAAGGAAGCGGATCACAATCCAGGCCCAAGCGATGGGCACATCGACGCAGTTAGGAAGGACCTTCAATGTAACAGCAATAGTCAATGAACTATCCCCGCCTGAGGATCAGAAGATTCTGCTCGAGGCGTTTCAGGCAAAGGGTAACGAAGGATTAGTTAACGCTTTGTCGAAGATGCCCGCGAAAGGTAGGTTGGCGATCACAGGCACGTTAGGCGGTGACCTTGCATACATACGTCGATTCCAACAACCAGACGGAACGGTAGTGATTCGCATGATAACGAATCGTCTGCTTCGGTTTGGAGAAGTTTGGGCCGACACGAGATCCGGTGACTATCAACTCTCGGGTCTCGAGATAGTTGTAGGTAAAGACAAGAAGAAGGCCACCGGCACGTTATTACCCGCAGCCGAATTGAAAGTGGATAAGAAAGGTCAGTTGGAGATCGAAACGTACCAGAACCCGTGGAAGCTCACGAACATTCAACTGCGATAAGGGCAGAATGCTGTATCCAGGTCTTTCCCATGATTCCTCCTAAAGAAGCTGACTACTGCATCGACCCGTAAGCAGCTGCCTAACTACCCAGCGGCCAGTCTCGCCGACCGCACAAGCATTTTAGACGCGCTCGTGACGGACGACATTGAACCTTCCGCACAGGAAAATCAACTTCCCCGACCTGCTCATACGCTTCTGCAGCTAACGCCCCGGCATCAGCGGCGCGCACCGGCCGCTGATGAAATGTGCGTTCTCAGAGTTCTATCTCCTACGCAAGAGAAACGGCCGCCAGTGCTGGCAGCCGTAAGTTGCTGAATGGTCGGGGCGAGAGGATTCGAACCTCCGACCTCTCGGTCCCAAACCGAGCGCACTACCAGGCTGTGCTACGCCCCGAATCGGGTTGGATGATAGGAAAGGGGTCTGGTTGTGTCAAACGCGACGAAAAGAAGAGAAGCGGTGACGCGGGGACGGGGTGACGCGGTGAGGGATCAGTGGTTAAGTCTTCTGCCTGTACCCGAGGAGAAACTCTCGGGCTTTAGCGAGCGCGCGTCCGCGATGACTGATGCGATTCTTCACAGCATCGGGTAGCTCAGCGAAAGTTAGATCGTATCCATCCGGCACAAATAACGGATCGTAGCCAAATCCACCAACACCCCGCGCGACGTCATTTATTCTTCCTTCGCAAACGCCCTCCGCCAGACTAATGACATGCTCTGTCGGATACGCAATCGCGACGGCGCAGACAAATCGAGCGGTCCGGATTTGAGATCCAGTTTTCGACAACTCCGATAACAGCAGCGATCGTCGATCGGCATCGGATGCGTCATCACCCGCGTAACGTGCCGACATAACTCCAGGTCCCCAATTCAGGGCTTCGACTTCGAGACCTGAGTCATCGGCCAAGGCCAACAACCCAGTCTGTTTGGCGTACGACCCCGCCTTCAACATCGCGTTCGCACTGTAAGTCTCGCGGTTTTCGTCCGGCGTCTCGAGATCGTCGAAGTCTGCCAATGACACGATCTCGTATGGCACATCTCCGAGGACCATTTTGATCTCGCGCAGCTTGCCTGTGTTTCCAGTTCCGATTAGAAGCTTCGTCATCGTTTTTCCGCGGAGATGTCTGACTGTAATAACGACATCAGTGTGCTGATTTGACCAAACGGGGAGCGCGTCGTGCGCTCAATGCCCTGTGCGTTCACGCGCGATTCAGTGATCGCAAAACCTAAATCCTTCGTCGCGTCCATCACTGATACCATCTCGTTGTCGGTCAAGCGCCTGCCTCGCAACAGAAATATGGTTGAGACAAAACTCGACAGGCGCGCCGCATCATTTGCATAGGTGATCGTCACGGCATTGTCGCCCGACCCAAACCAGCCAGGCTGGCTTCTGGTTGTTTGGGATCGTGTCGCCGAAAACCAACTGTCGACGCTCTCCGCTTTTCCCATCACCACGTAACCATCCGACATCACAGCCAGAAATGCTGCCGAGCCTTCATTAGACCGACCTTTATTCAGATCGACTATTCGTATGCCGCCCTCAACTTTCTGGCTCTCAAGGATTGCGCGTAGTCGCGATGGATCGGTAACACGCGCGATGAGCACAGAGCTTTCATCAGTCGGTTTCGCTCGTACCGTCACAAGCGGCGCCGATAGTAACGGCAACACCTGGGAAGGGTTTTCCACGCCGTATACCCCGAGACTCGAACGAAGCAACGATGAGACCATCACAGCGGATAACGCGTCGAGCTTGTAAGAGACTGCTGAGTTGAGCGCGTTCAAAGCATTGAGCGGGTCGCGCGTCTGGTAAAGCGTGAAGCTCTCCACTTCGGAAGGGATCTGCTTCCAGACATCATCGCCAGCGGCCGTTGTCGCGAATGCAGGTTCGATGCGTGGTAGGAGTTCAGGATCGAGTGAGATCAGATAGCGATCTTCGATGGCCCCCGCCAGTGGTCGAGAGGTCCACGCGATTGATTTCAGAATCTTGCCCGCACTGGTTGCGAGGAGTTGTTCGAGTTGCGGATCACCCGGTGCTCTGCCCATGAGAATTGGTGCTGCCCAGGAGAATATCTTTGCAACGTTGGCCGATGACACGTACCCGAAGCTAAACGCGCCGGCCGCATTGAGCTGCTCCCGCGATCGCTGTAGTTCAGGATCGGTGCGCAAACTCGGACGTGAACCTCGTCGCACGTCGAGGCATGCGCGTATGGCGTTGTCGGTATTTCCAATAATGACGACTGAACCGTCGACAGTTGCTTCCAGTTTCCTACCGCTAATCGACGATGAACAATCAATGTAGTACGCATCGCCAGATCGCTCAGTGCAAGTTGACTGACCGTACGCGTGAGTTGCGAGACTCTTAACCGCGTCGGCAGCCATACTCTTTATTCGCCAGCTCGCGGTGTGAGTCTCAACCACGAGAGCGACTTCGGGTCGTATGCGAAGTGTGTCGCCGTCCGGAATTGAGTTCATGCCGACCAACACGACCGCGAACTGGGCCCGCGACAACACGACACTCTTAGCGGGTGCAAGACCGTATCGAGCAACCGTGGACCAGAGCGGATCTATGAGACGACTGTCAGCGTTGACGTGCTGCGCGGCCGTCTTCCAGGTCTTATTCTCTTCGATAGCCTTTGCGAGATCCGGAAGACTGTTGAACTCCAGATAGACCAGAGAATCGGCCGGTATGTATCCGGCCATGTCGACATGTTGAGGGCGGCTCCACCAGAGAAAACCCGCAACGAGAATAATGACCAGGCCCAAGAGCGTGAACAGAACGCGGAATGATTTCATTCGCGGCGCATCCTAGCGGTCAGACGATGAATCAGGCAAGTTCCGACATACCCGTTGATCAGTTTGTAATTGCTGCGGGTTGTTTGCTGTGTTACGTTTGCAGTCACTCAACGACAAACAATCAACTGCGAAGCGTGAAGAGTCTATGACGTATCGTCAATTGGCAGCAGAAGCGATTGCGGAGAACGACTATGAGAGTTTTCTGTCAGAATTGCAGAGTGCGCTGACTGACGGGCGACAAGATCCCAACGACGTAGTGCGGGATACGTTAATCAACATCTACTTTCCGGGATCGGATTTCCAACCGTCAGGCCAATTAAGTACGGCCTCAAGAGCGGTTCTCCATAGCCTCGACCCGCGAAACATCACGACTGAACCTGAGTACTACACTGACATCGACGCCGCGAAGTACGCGGAGCGCAAACCTTTTATCTGGCTCTGGCAGATGTTCGACCGCTCTGCCTTGGGGCAGAATGCGCTTGTTGGCCACCGGCTGCGGCGAATGTTGGCGCCACTGATCTTTCGGAGTGTTGGGTCGAACTTCAAATGCTGGCATTTCGTCGAATGGTCGTTTGGCTACAACCTAGCGTTCGGCGAAAACGTCGTCGTTCATCGTCACGTGCTGTTGGATGACCGTGGCGGTATCGAGATCGGAGATAACGTCTCGATCTCCGACTACGCAAACATCTATTCCCACAGCCACGACATTTATGACATTCACCGCGTATACACACCGAAGACGGTAATCGGCGACGGCGTGAGGGTCACCTATCACGCCACCATACTTGCCGGGATTACTGTGGGTCCAAACGCGATGGTGGGAAGCGGCTCAGTGGTTACGAGGGATGTGGAGGCCAACCAGATCGTCGCCGGGATACCTGCGAAAGCAGTGAAGATGAAAGACCCTTCGATGTCTGGCGAAGCCCAGTCGAGCGCTGGAAATCTTCCCTAACGGTTCCAGAACAGCCGCCCATAGTTGGACCAATTCTCCGATTAGTCCTATCGATTCAAGAGGTTAAACGGTTGTAAATTCCGGTTGACAACGTTTAGCTCACTAATGTACTCTCGTTCCCGTGGACGGCGACTCTTGCCGTCGATTGGGGTGCCCACCTAGTTTTCAAGCGACCAATTCGAAGTTTCTTTGAAGCACGATAAAGGCACACTCCGCGTGAGCGGAGGTCGCAAAGCCTACAGAAGTTGGACCAACCAACTTGGCTGGGTTTCCGAATGAGCTTCACTCCTGCCGTATCAGACTTCCCACAAACCGTTCCCCCGACGATAGGCCGGAAACCTCGGCAGCACGTCGGCGGGGATGAATCAATCCTTACACTTCGCCGGACCAGCACCTTGAAAACGCAAACTGATTGCTCCACTCCAAGAAACGCCAAAAAAGGAATGCTCAGAGCGCGAAAAGCCCGAGCGCGACTTCGTCGGCAAAACAGAATGCGCGCTGCAGCGAGGACTAACTAGTTATGTTCAAAAGAGGAATGGGAAAAAGGAATCTTGTTGGGCTAGATATCGGCTCAAGTTCCGTCAAGGCGGTCGAGCTGAATAAGAAGGGCAACAGCCTCCAACTCATGAGTCTCGGATTCGAGAATCTGTTGTCAGACACGATCGTCGATGGACAGATCATGGAGCTCAACAATGTGTCGAACGTTATCTCGCACATCTTTAATGAACATCAGATCAAGACAACGCGCGTGGCGGCTGCCGTGAGCGGACACTCGGTAATCGTCAAGAACATCGTTCTGCCGCAGATGAGCGAAGAAGAACTACAAGAGTCGTTCAGCTGGCACGCGGAAGAGCACATTCCTTTCGACATAGCCGATGTCAATCTCGATTATCAATTGACAGGTAAGTCTTCCGAGTCGCTGCACGTTCTCATGGCCGCTTGCAAGAGCGACAAAATTGCGAACGTCAAACAAGCGATCCAACTCGCGGGCAAACAGCCCGTCGTGATCGATATCGATGCTTTTGCTTTACAGAATTGCTACGAGGTGAACTACCACCCACAAGCAGGTCAGGTCGTGGCACTTTTGAACATCGGAGCGTCGACGATGAACATCAACATCCTCAACGGCACTCGGTCGGTATTCGCGCGCGACGCATCCGTCGGTGGTAGCCAGTACACAAGCTTGCTGCAGAAAGAGCTTGGTCTGAGTTTTGACCAGGCCGAAGCAGTGAAGCGCGGAGCTGTTCTGCCAGATGGCATTGAGCCTCGACCTATCCAGCCGATTATCGAAACGGTTTCTGACATTCTCGCGCTGGAAGTTCGAAAGACCATGGACTTCTATCGAGCGACCGCTGAACAAGACACTGACGGCGGTATTCAAAAGATCCTGTTAGCTGGCGGTGGCTCGAAACTCCCAGGCATAGCCGACTATCTAGCGAAGAGATTTGAGATTCCGGTGGAGGTATTCGACCCATTCCGCCAAATTGACGTCGATCCGACCAAGTTTGATCCGGATTACATGAAAGAGATCATTCCTGAAATGGCGGTCGCAGTTGGTCTCGCCTTGAGAGGAGTTGAGGCATGATCAAGATAAATCTACTCGAGTCGGTTACTGACCGGCCGCAAGGCGTCGCGCTGGTTGAAGAAAAGGTAACCAGCCCGCGCATCCAGAGTTTGCTTCTGGCTTTGACCGTCTTCGGTCTGTTGGTTCTCGCCATGGGCTACGAATACATCAGCTCCAACAACGCTCACGCAGCAGCCAGGTACGAACTGGAGAATGAAAAACGCATAAACCAGCAAATGCTCGCCGTGCAAAAGGAGCAAATGGAACTCGAGAAGCGATCACAAGAGGTCCAGGCACGCATTGACGCAATCAAACGACTTAGAGAATCGCAGCAGGGGCCGAGCGCCGTGTTGCAAGAGATCAAAGCTCGCTTTGATGCAGTTCCCGAGTTGTATCTGAAGAGTATTGAGCAGAAAGACGGCGAAGTTACGATCAAGGGCGAATCACCGAATGAGTATGCAGTGACAAAGTTCGGCCAGAGTCTGGAATTCTCTAACGGACTATTCAGCAATCTGAACATTGAAACTCAGCGTGAGCTCGCGAAAGGTGTCGCGAACGACAACCCGGGTCCTGCTGTCGCAGTTGATCCTAGCTTACCGAAACCGGAAGTAGTGAGCTTTACCGTTACGGCTAACTTCAGTCTAAGTAAACCTCAGTCACAAGCCTCAACACCTGCTCCAGGCAGTCAAGTTGCGATGAAGAAGTAGCGTCTCGATTAGAGGACAAAACAGATGAACGTCGGCAAGCTTCCAAACCTTCCCTGGTACCTGCGAATGGTTTTGTTCGTCGTGGTCGCGGGAGTCATCTACGCGGGGTTCTGGTATTTCGTGACCCGGGGCGTGCGTGCTGAGACGGCGACCATGCAAGGTGAAATCGCCCAGTTGAAGCCGCGCAATGCACAGGCGCAAGTCGTGTCACAGCGCCTGAACGAATTCAAAGCAGCCTACAAAGCGCGTGAAGAAGAATACGCGGAGTTGAAGGCGCTGCTTCCTGAACAAAAAGAAATAACGATGGTTCTGCAGGGAATTCAGGATCGTGTCCGCAATAACAATCTCGTGCTGTTGCGCTTCTTTCCTAAGGAAGATGTCCAGCAAGACAATTACAACGGAAGGAAGATCGAAGTTGTGGTGACTAGTTCATTTGCCTCGCTGCGGGCGTTCTTTGAACAGCTTGCGCACTATCAGCGAATTGTCTCCGTTACCAACTTCGAATTAAAGCAACTCGAAAAGCAATCTCCGACGAAAACTCTCGACGCTCGTTTCGACCTGACAGCGTTCTACGTTTCTGCCGAGAGTCTGCAAAAGCAGCCAACGCCAACAGGTGCTGGTGGTCAAACCCCGGCGGCACCACAGCCGGCTAAGTAGAGAGCTGATCCGATCACGAGAAGGAAGTGAAGAAGAAGACCATGACGCAAGACAAAAGAATTGGATTTGCTGGCTTACTTATGAGCGCTCTTTTTCTCTGCGCGTCTGTGCAGACGCTTTCGGCTCAGCAGCAAGAGACAGAGACGAAGAAGCCTGCTACCACAAAACGGGTTTATTCTGGTGGCCGTGATCCGTTTAAGAGATATGAACCGCCTCGGCCGGTTGCGAAGAAGATCAGCGGACAGGTTCTGCCCCCCTCAATTCAAGAACGCATCGAGAGTTACAAGGCACAGAAACTAGCGGCAATGAATGCGCGCATGCCAGCGCCGAAACCGACGACGGCTTTGCTGCTGAGCGAGATTCAGGTGATTGGCGTCTCGCGCACTCCACGCGGTTACGCCGCAATCGTCGAAGCAACTCCAATTAAGCTCACTTACGTTATCTATCCTGGCGAACCCTTCTACGACGGACAACTGGTTGCAATCGAAGACAGCCGCCTCATCTTCCGTCATGTAATTGTTTTCACCGATGGCCGACGCGAGTATTCAGTTCAACTGAAGTCGCTTAGACAGTCGACCCCGATTAACTCCATGTCTGCGGCTGGCACGAACGTGTCAGTTGCAAAACCCTGAATTCAGTTTTGGTCGAATGGCCAAACGTTACCCGCGCAGGTAGCTGAGAAACCTCAAAGCTTCCTGCGCACTTTGACAATAAGCAGGACGGTGCCGCGTTTGTGCGGCGCGCGCTTAATTTGCCCTGGCAATCGAGCGTAGTGCGTGGCGGCCCTCCAGCAATTCCCCTAAGGAGCGAACGATGCCTTCTCAGTTCCGAATCAAAGCAGTCATTTGGACCACGCTCGTCCTTTTGTCTGTATGCCTCTCGAGTGTCAGTGGCGCGGCCCAGACTCCCGCGACACAAACTTCCGCTGCGGCGCCAACTCCGACGCCGACGATCAGCATTTCACGCTCGGGTGATCGCCAGGTGGATCAGGGCCGCCAATATGGACAGCCTGGTTTCATTGGCGAGCCGATCAATTTGAATGTGGTCAATGCCGACATCCGCGACATCTTGAACTACATCACTGAACAGTATGGCGTGAACTTTGTGATCGACTCTTCAGTTGGACCGGTACTCGTGACTGTGAACGTTCAAGACGTGCCCTGGAACGTGGCGCTCGAAGCCATATTGAGGGCCAACCGTTTGGGAATCGAAGTGAATGGCAATATTCTTCGCGTCGCAACCACCGAAGTGCTCGCGAAGGAAGCTGAAACTCAGAAGATCATTAACGACTCTCGGCTGGATGCTTCGCCCCTGGTTACGGAGTTTATCCGCCTTAACTACGCGCGAGCCTCGGGTACGCTGGCTCAGGCAGCTGGTTCTACCGGAGCGTTTTCAGGTGGCTCGACAAACCTCAGTTTCAGCGGCGGCGCGGGCGGTGACGCCACGGGTGGTAGTGGGGATCAAGGTCTGCTGCCAATCATCTCGCGACGTTTATCACGACGTGGTTCGATTGAAGTAGATGGTCGTAGCAATACATTGATCATCACAGACGTGAGGGAGAACATCGACGCGATTCGGCAGCTCGTCGCAATTCTCGATCAGCCTGAACCGCAGGTTGAGATCGAAACCAGAATTGTTATCGCGCAACGCAACTTCAGTCGTGATTTGGGTGCGCAGCTTTCGCTCGGTGTTGCGAATTTCACGCGCGGCGGACTGGGTAACGTTTCCACGTTGCCAGCGTCTGCCTCGACTCCAGGTGGTGGTACGGGGACCGGTGGCGGCACCGGTACGGGTTCAGGAAGTGGCACCGCAGGATCGACGTCAGGCCCAAATCGCTTCGGTGTCTTTGGCGGACTGGCGGGCACGCCGCAACCAAATCCATCGTTGGCCGCCGCGGCCGCCAGCACAGTCATCGGCTTGACCACTGGTCTGATCGGAACGGCACAGATAAGTGCCTTGATTACGCTGGCTGAATCGAAAGGTCAGGCCAAGACAGTGGCGACGCCGCGTGTCACCGCGCTGAACAACCGACCTGCTCAGATTGAAAGTGGTTCACAGATTCCAGTGCAAACCACGCAAGCAGCGAGTGGAACGGCAGTAGTTACGACCACGTTCGTTTCTGTTCCGCTGCGTCTCTCGATCACCCCCCAAATCACGGACGTCGGCACCGTCGTATTGAGAGTGACGATCGAAAACAACACCATCAATACTGGTATCGCAGTTGGTGGAGTCCCCGGTATCGACACACAACGCATGCAATCAGAAGTGTTGGTGCCAGACGGTGGCACGACTGTAATGGGTGGTGTGTTAGCTGACACTGAAGGTGAAACTCAGCAACGCACTCCGGGCCTCGCGTCGTTGCCTATCGTCGGCAATCTCTTCAAACGAAAACTGACCACACGTTCGAACAGCGAAATACTTTTCTTTATCACTCCGCACATCTATCGCCCAGACTATCAGGGCCGGCCAATAGGTGGTGCTGTTAGCACCGGCCCAAGAACAGTCACGATTCCGCAGCCAGTTCCGCTTGGAAACCCACCATCCAACACACCGACTCCCACTCAGTTACAACAACAACCGACGAATCCTCAGCCTAACATGACGCCGTCAAACCAGCCCCAACTGATGCCCGCACCGACCGCGACGCCGCCAGGCGGATCCACCGCGCGACCAGGGGCAATCGGTGGTCAGCGTCCGTAAAGGAGAATTACTCATGTTCAGAGAGATGCTCGAAAACGTGATTGAGCGCACCGAGGGAAGCCTCGGTGCACTCATTATGGGCACCGACGGCATTGCCGTAGAAAAAGTGCTCGGTGAAGAAGGGAAGGATGCCAACCTGGATATCGCAGCGGCAGAATTCACTTCGCTTGTACGCAACGCACAGCGTGCCGGAACCGACATCGGCCTCGGTGGCCTTCGCGAAATGGTTGTCGCCCTTGAATCAGCGACGATTGTGATGCGGGTTTTGAGCCGCGACTATTTTGTCGTGCTCGCTTTGAGTCCGCAGGGCAATCTTGGTCGCGGTCGTTTCGAGTTGCGCAAGGCTGAGTTGAAGCTCGCCAAAGAGTTCGCGATGTAAGCTTCCGTTCCGGGTGGGAAGATCATGAAAAGAACATTGTCCTGGTCCTTGCTTATAGCAACGATCACGCTGCTCGGCTTCTGCAACGAAGTCCGAGCAGCTTCACTTTATGGCAAAGTCGTTGACGTTAATGACGGCGACTCCATCACAGTCTTTAATCTCAACCGTCCCGTTAAGGTGAGGTTGCTGGGAATAGACGCTCCTGAACCCGGTCAACCATTCGCAGAGATCGCGAAGCAACACTTGAAAGATTTGACGATGGACAAGTTTGTGACCGTTGAGTATTCGAGCCTCGGAACGAATAGTTCTGTTGTTGGCAGAGTGATTCTTGATGGCGTTGACGTTTGCGCGCAGATGATTCGTGACGGCGCTGCCTGGTTTGACGTAAATAACAATAGTCGACTGAGTGAAACGGAACGTCAGATCTACCTTCAGTCGGAAGCAGCAGCACGGAATGAGAAACGTGGTATTTGGCAGAATGGGGATGCGGTAGCACCTTGGCAGTATTTGAAATCGCAGGCATTAAAGCCGACGCCGAGCCTCAAAAATGGAACGGAAGTCCCGCCCAAGCGCAACGTTCAAACTGCTTCACAGTTAAGTCCGGAAGCAATACTCGGCTCCGATTATGTGAAAGCCGGCGACAGATCCAGTGAGTCGTGGCTTTCAGCAATGGCGCCAATTGCTCGCGAGTGGCGAATATTCGAACCCCCGGGCCAAAACTTTTCGGTTATTGTTCCGGAAGGTGGACGTAAGTCGCTTGAAGTCACCATCTTTCAAGAGAAGCCAATCAATACATACGCTTACCTGGTCAGAGAGCGCACGACGATGTATGGCGTGATTTGGTTGGCTGGTCCATCGGGAGGCGAACTTGATGAGGTCGCGATCCCGGTCATGATGGCCAGCGTATTAAAGAACTTTACCAACAGTTATGAGAACTTAGGTGAAAAGCTTCGCTGTGATGCGAAAGCGCCGAAAAAAGTCGCGGTGACAGGCTACACAGCAATGGAGTTTGATCTCGTTGGCTGTCACAAGCCGGGCGCAATTCGTATTTACACCAGAGTCGTTAACGGAGAGCGCGTATTCATTCTTGGCTTAACGTTTTTTGATCAACCAGATCCAAACGTGAAGCGGTTTTTCAATTCTTTCAAACTCAAAGCAGAATAAATCGGGTTGTAGGTCGCCGGCTTAGCTTACGGCAGCTTCACATAAGGCATCCCGCGCATGATGATTCTTTGCCGGCGCGCGACGCGCTTTGGATTCACTTGCGGATTAAAAACAGTTCGGGGATTCGGAATCATCGCTGATAGAAACGCTGCTTCGTTAAAGCTAAGCGACGCTGCCGGTTTGTGAAAGTAGTGTTGCGCCGCAGCCTCGGCGCCGTAGATCCCATCACCCCACTCGATCTCGTTTAAGTAAAGTTCAAGAATGCGTTTCTTCGTTAACGTTCGTTCGAGCATGAACGTGAGAACAGCCTCCTGTCCTTTACGAATGAACGATCGTTGAGAAGAGAGATAAAGATTCTTTGCGAGTTGTTGGCTGATTGTTGACCCACCACGTTTGAACTCGGGCAGGTTAGGGATCCAGTCGTCGTCTTCGCCTTCCTTTTTCGCTTCCTTTGCTGCTTCTCGTTGTGCTTGTTCCCAGGCTTTTTGAATCGCCTGGTAATCGAAGCCACGATGATAGACAAAGTTCGTGTCCTCACCGGCGAGGACGGCGCGCTGCAAATTTGGTGATATGCGATCCAGCGGCATCCAGAGTTTTTCCTGCCGCGGCTCCTGACCCTTCGCCCGCGCTTCGTCCGCACGCGCATCGAGCAACGACGTAGACGAAGGATTGTTTGACCGCAAGCGCCAGACACGCACGAACAGGATCGTTTCGTAAGCGATTACTCCCACGAGTACGCCCACGAACATTTGAAAAACAAGCCGAAAAAGTCTGCGCATCCTAAAGTGTCTGTGCGGTTGCCCTCACCGCGTGTGGAAGTTCAAAGATCTGTTTGATCGTCCTGATCGTGTTGCAGTGAATTTCAACCGTGTCGTTGATGTCTTTTCCATAACCGCCCGACATCACTGTCGCTACCGGTACCTCTCTTAAGAAGCATTCATTAAGTACGTGCTGATCCCGTTTACGCAAGCCCTCGATTGAAACTGCGAGTCGGCCGAGTTTGTCATTCACGTATGGGTCAGCGCCCGCGAGATAGAACACGATATCTGGATTCCAATCGAATAGGGCTGACAACGACGTAGCCAGACATTTCAAATAACCGTCATCGTCAGTGCGATCAACTAGTTCGATATCCAACGTCGACCGTGTTTTGAAAAGAGGATAATTATTCGCGCCGTGAATGGAGAACGTAAACGTCTCCAGATCTTCGCTAAAGATCGCGGCGGTTCCGTTTCCCTGATGCACGTCACAGTCGACTATGGCAGCGCGCCGAATAACACCGCGCTTACGTAGCGCGCGGATTGCTATAGCCACATCGTTCAGCACACAGAAACCTTCGCCGTGATCAGGAAACGAGTGGTGTGTGCCGCCCGCGAGATTTGAACCCCAGCCGACCTCAAGTGCGGTCGTCGCCGCACTGATAGTCCCGCCGACGGCATAGAATGAACGTCGAACCAGCGATTGCGACCAGGGCAATCCCAACCGGCGAATCTCCCTCGCCGTCAGTTGTCCGGTGCAGAGTCGGGAAACGTAGTCATCGGTGTGAACCAGCTTCACGTCTTCAAGCGCTGCCGGTTCAGGTTCGACTATTTCATCCTGAGAGAGTGTTCCATCTAACAGAAGGCGATCCTTTACAAGCTCAAATTTTCTGATGGGAAAGATGTGACAGTCGCCGATGTCAGCGTAGTAGTTCGGTGAATAGAAGACGTGCATGTGTTCGGAATATAACGTAAAGCGTATCGAACCTGTAGCCTATTACGTTTGTGTTCCTAATTTGGTTGGCAGAAGTTTCGTTGACAGTTCAGCGAGCCCAAGTTAATCTGTGATCCCGTGAATCTTACGGGTCCAAATTCCCAAAACGTTCCCTCTCAAAACGCAATAGCAGTCATCCCAGCTCGCCTGGGATCTACGCGTCTGCCCCGAAAAGCCCTAATCGAACTGGGCGGCAAACCTATGGTTTGTTGGGTCGCGGAACGCGCACGCGCGGCGAAGAATGTGTCGCGCGTGATTATCGCGACTGACAGCACTGAGATCTTGAAACAGGCTGAGGCTCATGGAATTGAAGCTGTGATGACCGATCTGAATCATGCGAGCGGCACAGACCGAATAGCTGAAGTTGCCGCGAAGCTGCTGGACGCGCAAATCATTGTAAACGTGCAGGGGGACGAGCCCATGATTTCGCCAGAGACGATTGAGCGCGCCGTCGATCAACTTGCGAATGAAACTGTTGCCGGTATCGTTACAACGTGGGAGCCGATTAATTCCCTCGAGGACTTACTGAGTTTTGACGTAGTAAAAGTGGTGGTCGACGAATTTGGATACGCACTGTATTTTTCAAGATCGCCGATGCCTTTTCCGCGTGATGCTGCGCTGCGACACGGTTCGCCTGATCAAGCATTGATGACGGAAATAGAACTTTGGAGCAATTACAAGAAGCATACGGGCTTGTATGCTTACCGCCGAGACGTGCTGCTCGAGTTCAGTCGTTGGAAGCCGACGAAGCTCGAAGAATATGAACGTCTGGAACAACTGCGCGCGCTCGAACATGGTGTGAAGATCAGGGTTATTCAGGCGAGCACATCATCAATTGGTGTTGATACTGAGGAAGATTTGGAAAAAGTCCGGAGTCTGATCGAAGAAGGAATAATGAGTTCTCGGAGCGTAAGTCTATGAGCGACTGGTGGGGCCTTTTGGTACTTGGCTTTCTGCTGTTGTGCGGCCTGTTTGGGTTACGCCAGTTAAGTAAACCGTACGACATTTCTGCAGAGGAATTTGAGAAACGTGCTCAGGAAGGGCCGGGCTTACTCGGTGCCGGTCTGATTGGAATACAGAAGGCACTCGACCCGGCGGTGGAAAAGGCCGCAGCAGTTCAGGAGGATTTGAAGCAGGGCCGTTACGACGGCGAGCAGGGATCAGGTGAGCCACCTGAAGCCGGACACGACGACGACAATAACGGCGAGGTGGCAACGTGAAAATCTATGTCCCATGAACTTCAGTTTGTCGTCGAGTCGCGGTTTGCTCAACTGTTTTCAAAAATGACCACAGACTCCTGAAAACACTTGAACCCACTGCCACTTACGACAAACTGAAGTTTATCGAACACCAGACAGGGAGAATGTGATGCCAAAATACATCTTCGTTACAGGCGGTGTGGTTTCGAGCTTGGGTAAGGGCCTCGCTGCTTCGTCGATTGGCTGCCTGCTAGAAAGTCGTGGACTTCAGGTCGCGCTAATCAAACTGGATCCATACATCAACGTCGATCCAGGAACGATGTCGCCTTTCCAACACGGCGAGGTTTTTGTAACTGACGATGGCGCTGAAACCGATCTTGATCTAGGGCATTACGAGCGATTCACCCACGCCCACCTCTCACAGGCGAATAACTGGACCACCGGTCGCATTTATCTCTCGGTGATCGAGAAAGAGCGTCGTGGTGATTATCTTGGCAAGACTATTCAGGTCATTCCACACATCACGAACGAGATCAAAGAAGCTGTTCGCGCGGTGGCGGAAAACGACCGTCCCGACGTCATCATAGTGGAGATTGGCGGAACGGTCGGCGACATCGAGTCGCTGCCGTTTTTGGAAGCCATTCGCCAAATGGGGAACGAGGAAGGAGCAGGCAATACACTGTTCATCCACGTTACGCTTGTGCCGTTCATTGCTGCGGCTGGTGAACTGAAAACAAAACCCACCCAACACTCCGTTCGCGATCTGCGCGAAATCGGTATCGCGCCTGATATTCTGCTGTGTCGATCTGAGAAACCTTTATCGCGAGAGCTGCGTGGAAAGATCGCGTTGTTCTGTAATGTGAAGGAGTCGGCCGTCATCAGCGCGCAAGACGTCGATACCATCTACGACGTGCCTTTGGCATTTCATGAACAAGGACTCGACGCGCTAATCGTTTCGCAGTTGGGCCTTGATTCACAAGCACCACAGGCGGATCTAGCAGAGTGGCGAAATCTTGTGTCGACTATTCGTGAACCTTCCGGTGGGGAGACGTCGATCGCGATCGTTGGGAAGTATGTTGAACTCGAAGATTCATATAAGTCACTGCGGGAAGCCCTGACGCATGGTGGTGTGGCAAACAATGTGCGCGTTGATGTGAAGTGGATCGAGTCGGAGGAGTTAATGGACGACGACTACGAGAACCGTCTCCGGGATTTCGATGCGATACTGGTTCCCGGTGGCTTCGGTAAACGCGGCGTCGCCGGAATGATTCGCGCAATCTACTACGCGCGGAAGACACGCACTCCTTATTTCGGGATCTGTTTAGGAATGCAGACCGCTTGCATCGAGTACGCGCGAAATATGTGTGACTTGAAAGACGCTGACTCGACGGAGTTTGACGTAGAAACGCCACATCCAGTGATCTTTAAACTGCGCGACTTAGTTGATGTGGAGGAACTTGGCGGCACGATGCGGCTCGGTGCGTGGCCGTGTGAGTTAGCTCCGGATTCGCTCGCACGCCAAGTATATGGCGGCGCCGAAGAGATCAGCGAGCGACATCGTCATCGCTATGAGTTCAATCCTGAATATCGAAAGAAGCTTGAGGACGAAGGTCTGGTCTTCAGTGGCGTTTCGCCTGACGGCAAGTTTGTTGAGATCATCGAGCTGCCGCATGAAGTGCATCCGTGGTTTATTGCCTGTCAGTTCCATCCGGAATACAAGTCGAAGCCGTTGAAGGCGCACCCCTTGTTTGCGGCATTCGTGAAGGCCGCCCACGAGAATCGAATCCAGAACGAGACTTCGATCAACAAGGACGGTGAGGTAGATATTGTCGTTCACGATCGACTAACGGCGACAAGCGGTGATTAACTATGGAGTGCGATAGGGGCGGTGACTTGCGCTGCTCTGTGCAACCCTGTGCGTACGCTGTGCGCTGTGGTGAGTGTCTTCTCTGATTTTTCAACCACAGAGACACGGAGAGCGCAAGGGTTTACACAGAGAAATCCCAGAAGGGCGAAGTGCGTCAAATCAGTTTTTAAGGGATAATCAAATGCGCCCTCTCTTCAGGAAATCTACTGATACTGATGCTTCATTGCCCTATATGCGGAAAACACTACCCGTCTGACGTCCAATTCTGTCCGGCCGATCAAACTCCTCTTCAAGCTGACGCGACTATCGCCGGTCACATTCCTGCCGATCCGTTGATCGGTAAAACACTCAACGAAAAGTATCGCATCGAGGAACGTCTCGGGATCGGCGGGATGGGCACTGTCTATCGTGCCCGCCATATGCTCATCGATCGGCTTGTAGCGATTAAAGTACTCAACCAGCGGTTTGTCGAAGACGATGCGGCGCGTTTCCGATTTCAGCGGGAGGCTAAAGCTGCCGGTCGCTTGCAGCATCTGAATGCGGTTGCCGTCACCGATTTCGGGGAGACGCCCGAGGGTTACGTTTACATCGTGATGGAGCTGCTCGAAGGGCGGACGCTGCGCGAGATAATCGCAAAAGAAGCGCCGCTTGAAACCGCACGCGCTGTTTCGATCATGTTGCAAACGTCTGCAGCTGTGGCGGCGGCGCACGAAGCTGGCGTCATTCATCGCGACTTGAAGCCGGCAAATATCTTCGTTACGCAGCGCTCAGATGTGCCCGCCGTTGTGAAGGTGCTCGATTTCGGCATTGCAAAACTTGCGACGGAGACGCTCGACGACGACGATCCGAAGAACCTCACGCAAGTCGGGGCGATGATTGGAACTCCGCGCTACATGTCCCCCGAACAATGCAACGGTCTGACGTTAACTCCGGCCTCTGATGTGTACAGTCTAGGCGTCATCTTCTTCGAGATGCTGACTAGTTCAGTACCGTTCAGCGGTTCATCACCACTAGCGATCGCTCTCAAGCACTCCTCTGATTTACCTCGACCGCCGCGTGAAATCGTTGCTGCAATCCCCGCTGAGCTTGACCATCTCGTGTTGAGAACGTTGGAAAAGCGTCCGGAAGATCGACCGGCGAATGCTTCTGAATTCCGTACTGAACTTTTTGCGATTGCCGAGCAACTGGGTTTGGAGAGCGCAACGATCACGGATGGTCCCGATTTGGACATGTTGCGAAGGGTCGGTCGTGAATCCCCGTCCGGACGTTTGGTAATTGACATTGCGAAACTGAGGGAGAATCGAGCATTCAATTCAGGGTCGAGTGAGTTAACGGTTATAAGTCCTGTTGCGCGTGCCGATGAGAAGCCATCGAATGAGGCGCGGGAGCCAACGCGACAATCGTTTGCACGAGTAGATGTTCCTTTGCGACGAAGATCCATGTCGCGGATTCTGCTCCTGGTCGGCGCAATAGTAGCTGCTCTCTTCCTCGGAGGTTACATCGCATTAAGGATGACTGCGCCTCAGCAATCACCAACGGTGATTACGCCCACGCCTTTGCCGACGGCGACGCCAACAGCGTCACGGGCGCCTTCGCCGTCACCTTCGCCAGTAGCCAGTGTGTCGCCGAAGCCGAGTCCAACGCCGACACCGGAGAAGAAAAAGCAGGGCAAGGTCGGTTCATTTGTTAACAAGGTCAAGCGTATACTCAAGAAGCCGTTTTAATACTGGGATCGCGGAGGTCCTTGTCCGCAAACGCGTCAACAGACGCGGATAATTTCGCGCTTCGCGCTCAGGTGCGTACGAGGACGTCCGCGCTCCCGGTGAAAGCGTCATAAATGAAAACGAATTCATTTTCTGTTGGGAATGCGACATTCGGCGATGGTCGGCTAACAATCATCGCGGGTCCCTGTGTTGTCGAGAGTGAGGACCACGTCATGATGATGGCGCGTCAGTGTTTGAGTCGCGCGCAACAGGCGGGCCTCGATTTTGTGTTCAAAGCTTCGTTTGATAAGGCGAATCGATCTTCGATCAAAAGTTTTCGCGGGCTTGGTATGGAACGAGCGCTGGAAGCGTTGAAAACTGTGAAGGAAGAACTTGGCGTGCCGGTCCTGACTGACGTCCACGATGTTTCGCAGGTGGCCACGGTCGCCGAAGTGGTTGACGTGATTCAAATCCCCGCGTTTCTGTGTCGCCAAACGGATCTGATTTTGGAGGCTGCTCGCTCAGGCCGTGCGCTCAACGTGAAGAAGGGACAATTCCTCGCGCCACAGGACGCGCGCAATATAGTTGATAAAGCGCGCGAAGCAGGTTGCGAGCGCTTGCTGTTGACGGAACGCGGGGCGAGCTTCGGCTATAACAACCTTGTTGTCGATATGCGATCCCTTCCGATCATGAGAAGCTTTGGTGTTCCTGTGGTGTTTGATGTGACCCACTCATTACAGCTCCCCGGGGGACTTGGCCATGCAACGGGCGGCCAATCCGAATACATCGAACCGCTCGCACGTGCAGGTGTTGCTTGTGGTGTTGATGCGGTGTTTATGGAAGTGCACGAACGGCCCGAGAAAGCGTTGTCAGACGGGCCGAATGCATTGCCACTTGAGAGAATGCAGGACCTGCTAAACAAGCTGCGAGATGTCCATCAGGTTGTCAGGGAGAACTGATGTCACGGCCTCGCGCCGTGGTAAGTCACGTTCGGGGCTACCAAAAATGGAGTGATTCTTTTAGGGTGCCACGCGCTTGTCGCGTGGAGGCTCACGATCAATTAGAGAGAGACCGTTCTTCCAGAATTGATATTGCAAAACGAGAGCGTGAAACTCCACGCGACAAGCGCGTGGCATCCTAAAATAAACAGCTCTGGAGTTATGTAGCTGCAAGCGTGACCTACCGCGCCGCAAGGGCGTGGCATTATCTTGCTGTCTGAGATACTCGTCGTCCGGCCAACCCAGAGGCTGACTTACTGTGAACCTTTATGAAAACTTTTTTTCGAACCTCGCTTGTCGGTGCACTGACAATCTTTTCAACCCTCATAGCCCTTTCTCAAACAGAAGGCACCGCCGTTTGGCAGGTGACGAAGTTTGACGTTAACGCGAATGTCCAACAGTCGGATCGAACCCTTAACGGAACTGTAACGATCAACGCGGTCAATGTTGGCAACGCTGCGGGGTCGACATTTACGGTGCGCGTCAACACAAAGGCGAGCGTGAAGTCTGCGAATGTCGCGGGTGCGACGGCTTCCTTTCGTGCGGTGCCGGAAACACGAGGCGACTTGCAGCGCATCGTTGTTTCGCTGCCAGGATCAGTAGCGCCGAACGGCAGTACGAGTGTGACTATCAATTACTCGTTGCCTGTCGCCGCAAACACCGGTCTCGCGGCCATCAGTCCTGTCTCATCACAGTTCTTGCCACTCGCATACTGGTATCCGATGCCTAACACGCCTCTGGCCCTGAGAGGTGTAGATACCGCGCCGTTTAGAGTTTCAGTGAATCTGCCGAACGTCGTATCGTCGGGCGTCGATAAGAGCTCAGCGGGTTCGGCGGTATTCGAACAAACGCTGAGTGGTCAGCCATTCTTCCTTCAAGGCGACTGGGAAAAGCTCGAAGGAGCTGGAGAAGGAAAGGGCATCGTGGCCTACGTTACGCAAGGCGCTTCTGCAGATGAGAAGAAACGGGCTGAAGCGATCATTGCATACACTGCCGCCGCGCGCGCGTATCTCGCATCTGCTTTAGGTCCAGCCCCTGATGTGCCCGTGCGGCTCGTTGCCGCTCGGCGCGGGTCTGGATTTAGCGATACGGGCACGATTCTTCTCGACGCTGACATATTCAAGCTACCGAAGCTCGATACAGCGAGCGCGTTAGCTATTGCGGAGGCTATTGCGCGTTTGTGGCTTGGCGGACAGACACCCATTCGCGGTGAAGGAGCAGGCGCACTGCGCGATGGACTCGTGCGGTTCCTCGCCAATGCATTTCTCGAAAAGCAATTCGGACGTGAGGCCGCTGAATCAGAGCTAATTCGCCAAAGGTTGGCTTACATCGCTGTGGCAAAACGCGATGGACCCCTTGCTCGCGCCAATTCGCTGGACACCGCCTACTTCGGATCGGTTCCGAATCGTGGAGCAATGACGTGGCGATTGATCGATCGGAAACTTGGTCATGACGTCTTCATCGGAGTGCTGCGAAGCACGCTTGAAACAGGAAAGACTGATACTGCTGGGTTAACTCTTCCAATATTCCGTGCCGCCTTGGTGAACCGCGGAGGTGAAAGTCTGAGGACGCTGCTTGACCAACAACTCGATCAAGTGCCGGACACCGATCTGATGATAGGGTTACCTCAGGCACGCAACGCGGAATGGACCGCAGCACTTCGTAACCTTGGATCTACTGACATAACGGCTCCGGTCGCAGCAATTACGGACCGGGGTGAGAAATTGACTGTCGAAGTCACTGTGCCCGCTAAAAACTTTGGTGAAGCAGTCTTCAAAACCACGAACAAGGTCGTGCGAGTGGAAATCGACCCGGACAAACTCTATCCGCAACTAGATTACAGCAACGACGCAGCGCCAAGGGGTCGGGAAATCACAGACGCCCTTGCCCAGGCTACTCTGCAATTGGGCGCTCAGGATTTCGTGAAGGCGGAAGCTAGTGCACGCGAGATCTTTAGTGCGTATCCGCGTCTTCAGGAAGCGCGCATCTTGCTTGCGAGAGCCCTGCTCGGTGAGGGCAAACTCGAAGAGGCTGAGCGGTTGTTTCGATCAGGTCTCGACGATCCACTGCCAAGTACGGCGACATTGGCGTGGGCCAACATCGGACTTGGTGAGATCAGTTTAAAACGCGGTCAAGCCGTCGAAGCAGTCAAGCGTTTGACTGATGCCGTAATCGCGAGTCGCGACTATCCATCATCGTTAGCGGCGCGGCTGGCTCGCATCCGTGCTGAAGCCGCAGCCAACAACGCGCCTCCGGTCGATGAATCTGCCAGGACCTTCATCGCGCAGCTGACACAAGCGATCATGAGTGGGAAGAAGGCTGAATTGGAATCGCGTGTTGTCTCGGGCGAATTGGTGAGATTCGTCAACGGCATTGTGGGAACGCAGCCGGAAATTTGGGAGACGAAAGTGATCAGGACGGAATTACTTGATGCAAACCAACTCGCGGCTGACGTCACCATCAGAGCGAAACAACTTGGCAAGGAATCAAGCGGCACGGCGGTGTTAGTGCTGTCGCGTACCGCTGGCGCCTGGAAACTTTCCGGAGTCGAATTGTTCGAAGTGCGTTGATGCGGAATAACTCAACTACAGAACGGGAGCGAAGCAAGCGAATTCAATGTGCGTTGTCTGCTTCCTAATTGCAATCGGTCGCTTCGTCCCGTTCCGTAAATTCAAATCGAATGGCAGATCACACAACAGTCGAACGTCGAGCATCGCAGATAAAGTTGCTTTTGATGGACTGTGACGGCGTATTAACTGACGGTCGTATCTGGATTCTCGAAAGCGGAGACGACCAGAAGACTTTCAATACTCGAGATGGTCTTGGTCTCGATCTACTTCATCGCGCCGGCTTGAGTTCTGGGATCATCTCCGGCCGCGAGTCGAGTGCACTGCAACAAAGAGCCGAGGCACTTGGTATTTTGTTTATTTACCAGGGTGTTGAGAATAAGGTCGCAGCTTTTGAGCACATTATGGCGAAAGCTGCTATCGAACCGTCTGAAGTGGCGTATGTCGGGGATGATCTGAACGACATACCGTTGATGCGTCGGTCGGAGTTGGCTGTTGCAGTTGCCGATGCTACAGAAGAGACGAAGCGTCATGCTCACTACGTGACGCGTGCCGCCGGCGGTGAGGGTGCCGTGCGCGAAACCATTGAACTAATCCTCAAAGCGCAGAACCGCTGGGACGATTTAATCAAACGCTATGTCGATTGACACTTTCGCCAAGAGTTTCTAATCTTCTCAGCGCATCCCGGACCATCAATTGAGCGGGCGTAACTCAATGGTAGAGTGTCAGCTTCCCAAGCTGAAAGTTGCGAGTTCGAGCCTCGTCGCCCGCTCCAGATTTCCTACATGCCAAGCGCTATGAATAGAAACCAAACCGCAGCAAACCGAAGGGAAGCGGTTCTGACGTCGTTCATTTCACGGTAAAGATTCGGATGTCGCTACCGCAAACGCGGCAATCTGAATCCGATGCTGGCAAATCTCATCGAATAAGATTAAAAATCATCCGTGGACCATAGTCAGTTTAATATTGTAAGTCCGCGGTTCAAAGCGAATCCCTTTCCACTGCTCGCGAATCTCAGAGTTTCGCAACCGGTCTTCCGCACTGCCCTTTCTGACAAAACCCCAGTTTGGTTACTCACCCGTTATGAAGATGTCGCCACCCTGTTGAGAGACGAGCGCTTTGTTAAGGACAAACGTAAAGCGATGTCAGCGGAGCAGCTTCGTAAGATGCCGTGGGTTCCAGCAATGTTCCGGCCCCTCGAACGGAACATGCTTGACCTCGATCCTCCCGATCACACGCGTCTCCGAACGTTAGTGCATAAGGCCTTTACACCAAGCCTCGTAGCGCGCATGCGTGATCGAGTCCAGACTCTGGCTGACGAATTACTTAGACATGTAATGCATAAGGGTGAATGCGATCTAATCCGTGATTACGCCCTGCCGTTACCGATGATAATCATCACGGAGATCCTCGGCGTCCCCACGCGCGATCGTAATAAGTTTCATAAATGGTCCAAGGCGGTGGTTTCGTTGAGTTCTCCGAGTCCAACCTTGCGCGTGATCCCGAACGTCTGGATGTTTCTCAGGTATTTGCGACGGTTCTTCGAGACGCGCCGTCGAGATCCGCAGAACGATCTGGCCACCGCGCTAATCAGTGCGGAAGAAGCGGGCGATAAACTGAGTAGAGACGAGCTCCTGGCAATGGTTTTTCTTCTGCTTATCGCCGGACATGAAACGACAGTCAACCTCATTGGGAACGGAACACTCGCCCTCTTCGAACACCCCGAGGCCATGGATCGGCTGCGGCAAAATCCGGTCATGATCAAATCGGCGGTTGAGGAACTGCTCCGTTACACCTCGCCAGTCTTCATGTCGACAGAACGCTATGCTTGCGAAGATATAACCATTCACGGCGTAAAGATCCCGCGCGGAGAGATGACACTCGGTGTAATCGGATCCGCCAATCGTGATGAAACGATCTTTCATCAGCCGGATGAATTAGATATCACGCGCGAGCCAAATAGACATCTGTCGTTTGGGCAGGGAATTCACTTCTGTCTGGGAGCACCTCTAGCTCGTCTCGAGGCCGAGATTGCAATCAACACACTGTTGCGTCGCACTTCAGGTTTACGTTTACGGGTTACGCCTCAGTCTCTGCGCTGGCGTCCAAGCATGTTCTTACGAGGGCTTGAGTCGTTACCCGTCTCGTTTGATGAGGAATATCCGGAGTCCAATTGCTCCACGTCTTCACCTGGCGTCGTTTCAACCAATCTTACATAGATCTTCTGACGCTACAATCCCACCAGCATCAGGTGGTCCAATCTCTTCACGGGCTGCGGCTTCGTTAGCGTAAAGTAGTTTGAGAAAGGGCGGGGCAATGACCGTGGTCGCTACGGCCATAAAAAGGACTACTCCATAAATCTCTGGTCCAATTACCGCCAAACTCAATCCGATCTGAGCAACGATTATTCCAACTTCGCCTCTCGGAACCATTCCCATTCCAACTTGGGCGGCGCGTCGGACTCCCAGGTTTAAAGCTCCCAGACCGCAGCCCAGCAACTTGGTCGCAATGGCAACGAGAGTAATCAGCACGCAGAGGATGATGACCGATGATGAGCGAAACACGTTGAGGCTCAGCTTCATGCCGATATTGACGAGAAAGAAAGGCACAAGAAACTCAGTCACTCCGCTCATTTGTCTGTGCATCCTGGGAGTGTTTTCCGCCACTTCTGCCAGCGCCATGCCGGCAAGAAATGCTCCAATAATCGCTGCAACTCCGATGTACGACGCCGCCACCGATAAACCGAGGCACAACGCCAGTCCGAAGATAAATGTTCCTTGCCCACTTCGAAGCTGTTCCACCTTTGGCGCAACACGCGTGACCACAGGTGCTCCAACAAGTGCTACGAATGCGGTAAAGCCGATGGCGAGAGAGGCGGTAGTCACAATCTCTAAATAATTGATGGAGCCGGCAGCCGCGCTGGAGACCATCGCCAGAACCAACAGTCCGAGAATGTCGTCGATCACAGCAGCCCCAAGAATGATGCGAGCCGTTGGTGCGTCAAGTAGGCCCATCCCGGACAATACCCGGGCCGTTATGCCGACAGAAGTCGCGACCATGGCGGTTCCCACGAATAGCGCTTCGATTCCGCTACTGCCCCAGGCTTTCATCAAGAGCCATCCGAAAAAAACCGGAGCAACCACCCCAAGCAGCGCAACAACTGCAGCTTGTTTTCCAACTTTGAAGATTGATGCTGGTTTGGTTTCTAGACCGACCGTAAAGAGAAGAAAAATAACGCCAATCTCAGCTAATAGATCTGTGATCTCAGATGGAGCGGTTAGAGCAAGTAAACTCGGACCAATTATGACTCCCGCTAAGATTTCGCCTGCGACCGCCGGCTGACGTAGACGCTCGAACAGTTCGGCCAAGAGCTTAGCCGCCAGGAACATGATGAACAGGGTCAAAAGAACCCTTGTTTCGTTTCCTACTGCACTTGCGGCAAAGTAATTGAGATTCATGATTTGTTTCTCCGCAAAAAGTGGCAGCTCGCCACCGCTCCTGGCCTGAGTTGCAGCGAGCTGCTTACCCAACTCACTAAACAGAATCCGCTGGGGAGTGCCGGCTTGTAATGAGTTGAGAATTTGACCCTAGCCTGTCTTATGTCTGCGAGACTCGGGCGGCTTCAGGGTGGTCTGTTGCCGGTGCGCCTCTCCACGTCGTCCTGAGTAGATGACAAGCCAAAAAATCGCACCAACAGCCAAAATGGTTATCAGGACTAGAATTGCGGTATTCGTCATGATGATTCACTCCTCGTTGCCTGGATGAGCCATGCGCCATTAGTCCAATCCTCTTTGGACCCATAGCTCTGCACGCCCATTCGGTTTAAGCGTAGATGAAAACCTGAATTGTGTAGATGTTCAGACCAACGAAGGTGGTGCTCGCCCGCGACGTGGCGCCATCGTAAGTGAGATTAAACAGCAAACGGTGTGATCGATTTCGATAGCAAAACGTGTGTCTGTCGGAAGACCGAACCGAGCGCTGGGTAAAGCAATAAGTCGATCAGACTGAGGCGGTTCCTTGTCGGCCCGCTTCTTGGATTGCACCATCATCGGAACGCGAAAACTCTTAGCATCGGCTTGATGTGCATAAAAGACCTTGTTCGACTGATCAAGTTGAACGGCCGGTGCCATCTGAATAGTAGCAGCAGGCAGCGGGAAGAACTGGAGCCCGACATTGCTTGAGACACACAAGCAAATGAGCGCCGCGATCACGAGAAGGGCGCGCAAGTTTAGTAAGGTAGGAATGCTAACTTGAGGAGACATCTGGATGTGTCCAGAATGTTATAAGAACCGTCGATAACCTACAAGTATAAGAAGCTGAATTCCGCTCCACATTTCACATGCGATCCCTCATGCCTTGTAATGAATGACTCTTACGTTTTCGAGCGTTACTAATCCATCCTTGATCATTTCGTCTAATGTGGGTAGGAATCGCTCGATGTTTTCGAGGCTATCAGCAATCTCAACGATCATCGGAAGGTCTTCCGAAAGCCGCAGGATCTTCGCCGTATGAATGATGCTGTGTTTGCCGAATCCCATTACTCCGCGGGTAACCGTCGCTCCGGCAAGTCCCATCTCTCTTGCCTTTAAGACGATTGCCTCATACAGCGTGTGATGGCCGTGCTTGTCGCTTTCTCCGATAAAGATGCGCAAAAGATATCCATCTTCAGGTATGTGCATAGCCTCTCCTATAGAATCCTCGCCACCGTATATCCAACCCACACCAATGCCAAGCCAATAAAATTTGAAGCTGTTAGATTGAGCGCCGCGAGTCCGAACTCGCCATCCTGCAATAGGGTGAAGGTTTGTAGTCCGAACGAGGAGAATGTAGTGAACCCGCCGAGAAGCCCAATCAGAATTACCGTTCGTACTGTTGGATTCACCACGAATCGTTCTTGGAGGAGGTAAAAGAGCAGACCAACAAGAAAACATCCAATGAGGTTTACGACCAGCGTTCCGAAGGGAAACGTCTCACCATAACGTCTCGCAATCACGCCTGACAGCCAATAACGGCCGATGGTGCCAATGAAACCGGCCAGGCCAATTAGAAACAATCTGTTCATCTGTCTCCTCAAAGCAAAACTCCTAACCAGTTCACGTGCCGTACGTGGAATGATTAGGAGTCATCAACCCCTTCGGGTGGTTACATGGCGAACTCCATCGCCGCGGCTATTCTACTTCACCGCACGCAATCCAGCGAGTTTCTGGGCCGAAGCTATTGTAAGGCCGAGGCAATTGTCACATCCGAATGAAATAGTCATAATGCTCACCCTAGTCGATGATGAAAACATCCGTTCGAACTTTACTTGGCCCTGTGTTGTCGACGGCCCTACTCTGGGTGACTGCTGCGTGTGTTTTAGGTTGCGAGGAATTAAGTGTAGAAAGAGCTGCTAAAGAGGTTACCGTTTCGTCTGCTGAACTTCAGCCGTCGCACACTTGCCAAGACTGCCCATTTAACTCATTTCCCAAGGCAGCGAGATCGCAACGCTTGACGCTCCAAGTTGATGTGCAAGTTCCGATGGTAATTCCCAAATCGACGTCCCTTGGTTTGACCATAACTGACATCTCAGTGTCTGCACCTTCCGTTTCACCGCGAACACTAGAACCGCCGTTTAAACGTCTGCATTCCCTCCGAATTTAGCTGCCGTGTCGAAATCTTACCTGTCTTTTTAGCAACTGGCTTCGCACTTGAACGCGTAGCTTTGCCCAATCAACTATTCAACCCTTGGCAAAGGTAGATGATGAAACGAATCTTTCTATGTCTTGCTATCTTGCTGGTGGCTAAAACGGCATACGGGCAGAGTAACTTCAAAGCTCAGATCTTAAATGAAGAGAGCAAGCTGCCGGTTGTCGGTGCGATCGTTTCAATTAAAGATACAGATATCGCCGGAACCACAGACAGCAGTGGCCGAGTTGAACTGACCAACATTCCCAGGGGCGAGCAGACAGTGGTGGTGTCTTCGCCTGACCACGAAGCAAAGGAGGTGAAATATACGTTCCCGCTTGTCGATCAAAGCGAACAGATGATTCTGCTCGAGATCAAAACGGTAGGTGAGGTGACCATCACCTCCACTTCGCGCATCAGTCGTGAAATTGATGACGTGCCCACACGGATTGAAGCCATAAGTGAAGAGGAAGTGGACGAAAAGACCGTCATGCGCCCCGCCAATGTGTCGATGGTTCTCAACGAAAGCACCGGCATCAAAGTGCAACAGACTTCGGCTACCTCCAATACGCAGAGTGTCAGGATTCAGGGTCTGGACGGCAGGTACACTCAAATACTCAAAGATGGCTTTCCCGCCTTCGGCGGTTTCTCGGGCAGTCTGAGTCTGTTGGATATTCCCCCGCTCGATTTGAGGCAAGTCGAAATAGTCAAAGGGCCTTCCGCGACTTTCTATGGAGGTGGGGCAATTGCCGGAGTGGTTAACTTCATCAGTAAGGAACCCGAGAAAGAGCGCGCCACTTCACTAATCATCAATCAGACCAGCGCCCTCGGAACAGATTTCTCTCTATACGACTCTCAGGAATTTAACCGGTTCGGTTACGCGGTTCTCGGTTCGCTGAATTTTCAGAAAGAATACGATGTTGACGACAATGATTTTTCCGAACTGCCACGAACTTTTTCGTTTGGCGTCAGCCCGCGTCTTTTCTTTGATGTTAACGATCGAACGCGCTTGGTCATCGGTAATTCGACGTCTTATCAAAAACGCAAAGGCGGGGACGTGTTTGTTATCCGCGATCAGGCGGACAACTTCCACCAGTATTTCGAGACGAATACTTCGGTCCGCAACATTACTACGATTCAGTTTGAACGCGAGCTTGACGGCGGGCGAAAGTTAATCGCCAAGCAGAGTATCGCGGTATTCTCTCGGAAGATTGAAATCCCGGATTACTCATTCAAAGGCCGCCAACTAAACGCGTACACAGACGTTTCCTACTTTCTGCCTGCTCACAATCATGCGTTTGTCTTTGGCGCCAGCGCCGCATACGACCAATTCAGGGAAGATCAAACGAGCAGCAGCTTGATAAGGCGTAATGAAACCCGAACGGCCATGGGCGGTTTCGCTCAGGATAACGTTACCTTCAACGACAAGTTCTCGCTGGAAGCCGGACTTCGGCTCGATTATCTGCGGCACTATGGTCTCTTTCCTTTGCCGCGCGTTTCAATGTTGTACCGATTCGATGATCACTTGAGCAGCCGCTTCAGCGTTGGTTTGGGCTATAAGGCGCCGACCATTTTCACCGAGGACGCTGAAGAAGTGTTGTTCCAGAATGTCCTGCCGATCGGAAATACGTTGAAGGCTGAACGCAGTAGGGGCGGAACCTTCGATGTCAACTATAAAAATACGATTGGCGAAAAGATCTCTTATTCCATTAATCACATGTTCTTCTACACCAGAATCGTTGACCCTTTAATCCTGACAACCACCAATAACGGCTTGCTGAGATTCATGAATGCCACTGCACCGGTAACGAGCGCCGGCTTTGAAACGAACGTCAGGCTTGTTTACGACATCGTAAAATTATTTGCGGGATACACCTTCACTGATGCAAAGGCCGGGTACCTGACAGGTAACCAGACTTTGCCCCTCGTACCGAAGAGCAGATTGAATTCGGCGCTGCTGTTTGAAAAAGAATCCAATTTCAAAGCAGGCCTTGAGGCGTATTACACAAGCAGTCAAATACTGAGTAACGGCTCCAGAACAAGACACTTTTGGGTGCTGGGTATCTTTGGGGAAAAGACTTACGGGAAGATAAGTCTTTTCTTTAATGCTGAAAACATCACCGATACACGGCAGAGTCGCTTTGGTCCAGTCGTCTTTCCGCCGCATCAAAACCCCACTTTCGCCGAGATCTACACCCACACTGAAGGGCGCGTTTTTAACGGTGGGGTCAAGCTCAGGTTTTGACGCATCGAAAAGGAGAAGTTGAGTCAGGATCTGTCATTAGTGTCGGGTGAGACTGAGCAGTTCTCGGGTCGGCGTGGCCGCTATGCCATATTGAAGTGGCCTGCCTTAGAATGTTTGTTATGTCCGGAACGATCCTCAGATCGAGATGGCCCAGTTACGTGCTCGCAGCCTTCGGCGTCGCAGCAATCACGCTGGTCCTGATTCCTCTCCGCGGCGCTATCAACTCGACCACTATAGGATTCGGTTTTCTGCTGGGTGTTCTATTTGTCGCGATCATTTCGGGAAGTATGCCCGCGCTATTTGCATCAGTGCTGGCGATGCTGTCGTTTAACTTTTTCTTCCTTCCACCATTTCATACCTTCACGATTGCCGATCCACAAAACTGGATCGCACTGGCAGTATTCTTTATTACCGCGCTTGCCGTCGGCCAATTATCAGCCAGGGCAAAGCGTAGGGCTGAGGAAGCCGACGCAGGGAGAGTTGAGATACGGCGGCTTTACGAAGACCTTCAGAACGCATTCGAAAAAGCGAGCGAAGCAGAAGCGCTGAAACGCAGCGAACGTCTGAAATCTGCGCTGCTCGATGCAGTCACTCACGATCTGCGCACTCCACTCGCATCTGTAAAGGCTTCCATCACCACACTCCTCGACGAGGCACGCGGCAGTAAGGATGGGGGACAACCCGTAGTCCTGGATAAAGAATCGCGGCTTGATATGATGGAAGTGATTGATCAGGAAAGCGATCGCTTGAACCGGTTTATTGGTGACTTGATCGAACTAGCCCGAATCGAAGCCGGGGAACTTCAACTTCGCCCACGGTGGGGCTCAGTTGACGAGATCATCTCCACGGCCATGACTCGCGCTGAGCCATTGACAGCGCAACATAAGATTGAAGTTGAAATTGAAAAAGACCTGCCACTAGTCAGGGTCGACAATCGCGCCGTTAGTGAAGTGGTCTACTCTTTAATCGACAATGCAGCAAAGTATTCCCCTGTCCACAGCACGATTCGCATAATGGCGAGCGGCGCAGATGATGAGATGGTGCACGTTGCCGTCGAGGACATGGGCACAGGCATACCTGCGGAGTTACGCAAGCGGGTTTTCGATAAATTCTTTCGTGCTATGCGCGATGGTGATGTAACCACGCGCCAACCTTCTGGTGCAGGCATGGGTCTGGCCATCGCCAAAGGAATCGTTGAAGCGCACGGTGGACGGATATGGATTGAGCCGGGTCGCAATGGCAAAGGAACGCGCGCTTGTTTCACCCTTCCAATAGGTGACGAGGACGCCGGTTAACCGTATGAACGAAGCCGCACGAATCCTGGTTGTGGATGACGAAGCGCAATTAACACGCGTGTTGCGCACGGGCTTGAGATCGCGCGGCTATGACGTGCGCACAGCTCCCGATGGCATGACGGCTCTCGAAACATTCAATGAATGGGAACCGGATCTGGTGATCACGGATCTGGCGATGCCGAGAATGGACGGACTGGAGCTTTGTCGTCAGTTACGCGCCGTCTCGCAGCTCCCGATTATCGTACTTTCAGCCAAAGGCGAGGAAAAAACAAAAATTCAAGCACTTGATCTGGGAGCAGACGATTTTGTTACGAAGCCTTTTGGAATCGATGAACTCTTCGCACGCGTTCGTGCGGCCTTGCGTCGAGCACCTTCTTTACCGACGCAAACTACCAAGGTTTTGGAAATCGGCGTCTTTCGTGCAGATCTGGAATCACGGCATGTCACTGTTGAAGGACGTGAAATTCATCTGACGCCGAAAGAGTTTGATTTGCTGACTTACTTCATCACCAACGCCGGTAAGGTACTCACTCACCGCACGCTGTTAAGGGCCGTTTGGGGTGGAAACTATGTCGATCAGAACGAATACTTACGAGTATTCGTGGGCCAATTGAGAAAGAAGGTTGAGCCGGAGGGAACTAAGCCACGCTACATCCTCACCGAACCCTGGGTCGGGTATCGATTCGAACCTGGATCGCCTCCATAAAAGCTTTGTTCGATCCGGATGCTTCATACTTCGCCTACAAACTCAGATCGTTCTCTTCACAAATCCCACCGACTGCGTCGGTGGGAATCTCTCAACACCGCGACGTGAGCTCGGCAGGTTGAGTATTAACCATCCACCGACTCCGTCGATGGGATTCCGACTTTTTGTGCAAAGCTCATCCTTATGATCTTTTTACGCACTCTTTACACCTTTTTTATGAATTTTCCCATAGGCTTTGGCTGTTGATAATTGACGCGCCGAAGCTGCCGACCGACGAACAGTGAGAGCGGCAGCGCGGGGGAACCAACTGGTCTCCAGTTATCGAG
This sequence comes from Pyrinomonadaceae bacterium, assembly GCA_035457565.1. GTDB lineage: Bacteria > Acidobacteriota > Blastocatellia > Pyrinomonadales > Pyrinomonadaceae > PSRF01. The sequence continues at coordinate 40,939 of DATIBJ010000191.1, forward strand.
ACCGTGGGGCGAATCGCGATAGTCGCGTAGGACACTTCCCAATTTGTCCGAGCCCGACAGCTAACCTCGCAGGCTATGGGAAGGACACGAATAGGCCAAGAGACTGGGGCGTGGAGCGTGTTGCTTCGCGCCCCTTCGTCTTTGGGACCTTGTGCATAGGTGATTCATGCCCAATGAAATTGCAGTACGTGATGACTACCTGCCATCAGAACGTCTGAGAGCGGCATTACGGGAACATGGTTGGACCTGGAAAAGCACAGGCGCGTGCGCCGGATTGCTAGGTGGCGTTATCGCGCCAGTGCTTGGATTGGCTCTTACTGCGCTTGCCTGGTTCATCGGTGATTGGCACGGGTATCACCTCGGACGTGACGGTACGGTTTTGTTATTCCTGACGATTCCTCTTCTCATCTTCGGCGCTCACTGTATGGACTTGCTTGATAAGGAGGACGAACGCGCAAGCGGCCATTTACATCTTGCAAGCGAAACAAACAGACGGCCTGAAGAAGTAGACGGCCATGACCGCGAGAGAGATTAAGAAAGCAGTCGAGGACGCAGGCGTCGCTAACGAAAATGATATCGGGTTAATCCAATCTGAAAACCAGCATGGGATCACACGCTTCACAAGACGTGACTCGGTAAGACTCTCAAATTATCGGAGAACATTTCAACCGAGAAGGCAAGGAAAGATTTATGCGGAGTTTCAGTTATTACACGGCAGCGATACTGCTGGTGCTGTGTGGTGGAGTGACAGTGGCCCAAGGACAGCAGACGGTTTTCAACGTACCTACTACAGACGTTTTGGATAAAGGAAAGGTCTATTTTGAGCTGGACATTAGTGCAAAGCCAAACGACTCCGATGCGCTGAACAAGTTTTCATCTTTTGTGCCGCGGTTAGTTGTCGGCACCGGCGGCAATATCGAGATCGGCTTGAACATACCAGGAAATGTTCAGCCGGGACCGGATTCCACGACACTCGGGCCGGCGTTCAAGTGGCGCGTCTACAACGGTGGTGATAACGGATGGGCCATCGTCGTGGGTAGCCACGCCTTTATTCCCGTTCATGACAAAGCATATGACATTGGCAACTACACCTACACGATGGTGCAAAAGACCTTCAAAACCAAAACGCGTATCGGGTTTGGCACCGGGTTTTTCACCAAAGATGTCGTTGCGCCAAACGCGGTGCGCGGGGTGGGCCAGTTCACGCTCGAGCACCCGATTACAAACAAACTCACCGTCGCTTCTGACTGGTTCACGGGAAAACACGCGAATGGCTACTGGACCACTGGAGGTATCTACAAGTTGACGAAGAAGTTGACCGGGTACGCGGGATATTCAGTCGGAAATGCAAACGCGTCGAAGGGTAATCACTACTTGTTATTTGAGGCGGGCTTCAACTTCAACTGAGCGGTCGACAGGTAATGGGAAGGTGAGATGGTCATGACGTCGCTTAATACATGGAAGCGCACCGGGCGCATCGTGCTTGCGGATTTCAGTCTGCTCTTCTCTGTCTATATTGCCAGGCTAATGGTGCGGCGAACACTTGCTGCTGAACGCAAAGCGGCCCAGAAGAGTTTTAGGGAGTTGAAGCGCTTGCGGGAGGTTGAGAGTCAACAATAGGAGGCAGGGAATGCAGGATTTGATTTTCATAGCGATGACAGTCGGTTTCTTTTTGATCGCGCTGGCTTACGTGCGCGGCTGCGAAAAGCTGCGGTGAAGGAGTACGGAAATGAACATGGAAACATCCCTTGGAGTGATGGCTTCAGTTCTGCTGCTCATTTATCTGGTCTACGCCCTGCTGCGCCCCGAGAAGTTCTGATATGACATTCAACGGTTGGTTACAAATTTTGCTCTACTTCGCAGTCTTGCTCCTGGTCACAAAACCGATAGGCGTGTTCATGACGCGTGTCTATAACGGCGAGCGCACCTTCCTGCATCCAGTGCTGAGACCAGTCGAACGTCTCATTTATCGTTTAACCCGTGTCAATGAACAGCGTGAAATGCGCTGGACAGAATATGCGTTCGCGATGTTGCTCTTCAGCGTCGTGTCAATGCTCGTGCTTTATGCACTGCAACGACTTCAGTATTACCTGCCATTTAATCCACAGAAACTGATTGGGGTCAGTACGCACTCTTCTTTCAACACGGCAGCCAGTTTTACGTCCAACACCAATTGGCAAGGATACAGCGGTGAGGTAACGATGAGTTATCTCTCACAGATGGCGGGTCTAACTTATCAGAATTTCTTTTCTGCGGCTGTTGGGATGAGTCTGGCCATTGCTTTCATTCGGGGTATTGCTCGTCATGAGGTCGATGCGCTCGGTAATTTCTGGGTGGATACCGTCCGAGGTGCACTCTACATCCTGCTGCCGCTTAGTTTTATTCTCGCCCTGGTGCTGGTTTCTCAAGGAGTGGTGCAGAACCTCAAACCGTACACGACAGCACAGTTGGTAGACCGGAGAGTCACGATAGAGGTTGATAAGAAAGATTCCGGAGGGAATGTCATCACTGACGCTCGGGGCAATGCGGTTAAAGAAACGCAGGCCGTATCCGAGCAGACCATTGCTCAAGGACCAGCGGCTTCGCAGATCGCAATTAAGCAGATTGGCACAAATGGTGGTGGTTTTTTCAACGTCAATTCGTCCCACCCGTTTGAGAATCCGAACCCATTCTCGAACTTCCTGGAGATGTTTGCGATTCTCGCGATCTCTGCGGGCTTCACCTATACGTTAGGGCGAATGGTCAAATCGCAGAAGCATGGCTGGGCCGTGTTTGTTGCCATGTCTTTCCTATTCTTTGCCGGTCTTCTCGTCGCTTACTGGGCAGAGGCGAAGGGCAATCCGATATTTCCCCAAAACGTGGATCAGATGGCTTCTGCTTCACAGTCCGGCGGAAATATGGAAGGTAAAGAGGTGCGATACGGGATTGCCAACTCTGTGTTGTGGGCCACCGCGACGACCGGTGCTTCGAACGGCAGTGTAAATAGCATGCATGATTCCTACACGCCGTTAGGTGGCCTTGTTCCGCTGACAAATATCTTACTGGGCGAAGTAATTTTCGGCGGAGTTGGCGCGGGCATGTATGGAGTTTTGGTGATGATCGTGCTTTCTGTTTTCATCGCCGGTTTGATGGTCGGACGCACCCCCGAGTATCTGGGTAAAAAGATTGAATCGTACGAAGTGAAGATGGCGATGCTGTATGTGCTGATCTTTCCGCTTTCGATTCTTGCGTTTACTGCGATTTCCGTGCTCTCGAATTCCTTTGGCCTGACCTCTCTAAACAACAGTGGTCCACACGGCCTGTCGGAGATTCTCTATGCCTTTACATCAGGTACGGGTAACAACGGTTCTGCATTCGCGGGCCTAAACGCCAATACGCTCTGGTACAACACAACGATCGGAATAGCCGTGCTGGTAGGTCGTTTCTTGATGATCATTCCGATGCTGGCGATTGCCGGCAGTCTCGGACGTAAGAAAGCTGTTCCGCCTTCGCTCGGGACGTTTCCGGTGACAAGCCCGCTATTTGCGACGCTCTTGGTAAGCGTGATCCTGATCGTTGGTGCACTTACGTTCTTCCCGGTTTTGAGTCTCGGGCCAATCGTGGAGCATTTCCTGATGCAAGCAGGACAGACCTTTTGATGATCATGACCAAGAAAGAAAAGGTAATCTCTATTTGGGATCCGAAAATTGTCAGACGCGCAACACTCGACTCATTCATCAAGCTGAATCCGCGCAAGATGATAAAGAATCCAGTGATGTTTGTGGTTGAGGTCGGCAGCGTCTTGACTACGCTCCAGTTCATCCGGGGCCTCCTTGCCCCCCTACCGGGCATAACCAACCACGGATTTGAACTTCAGATCACATTATGGCTGTGGTTTACAGTTCTCTTCGCGAACTTTGCCGAGGCAATGGCTGAGGGACGAGGTAAGGCTCAAGCAGACAATCTCCGGAAGTCAAAAACTGAAACGATTGCGCACCGCGTAATTTCCGGCGACCAGACGGAAGATGTGCCTGCACCGAAGTTGCGCAAAGACGATGTCGTCATTATTTCGGCAGGCGAATTCATTCCCGGCGACGGTGAGATTATTCAAGGTGTTGCTTCCGTAGATGAGTCAGCCATCACGGGAGAGTCTGCACCTGTGATTCGTGAGGCCGGCGGCGATCGATCAGCGGTGACCGGTGGTACGCGGGTCCTCTCGGATCAGATCCGAGTGAAGATCACATCCAATCCCGGAGAGACATTCATCGACCGGATGATAGCGCTGGTGGAAGGCGCGGAGCGCCAGAAGACGCCGAATGAGATTGCGCTGCATATCTTGCTCGCTGGTCTGACGATCATTTTCCTGCTCGCCGTAGTAACCCTGCAACCGTTTGCAATCTACTCGGGTGCGACGCAAACAATTTTCGTACTCGTGTCGCTCCTTGTCTGTTTGATACCAACGACAATCGGAGGACTGCTATCGGCTATTGGTATTGCCGGGATGGACCGCCTGATTCAACACAACGTACTCGCGATGTCAGGTCGCGCGGTTGAGGCTGCGGGCGATGTGAATACGTTGCTGCTTGATAAGACCGGCACGATTACATTGGGCAATCGGCAAGCGACAGCTTTCGTACCCTTGCCGGGCGTCGACGAAACAGAATTAGCGGAAGCTGCGCAACTGTCGTCTCTGGCGGACGAAACTCCCGAGGGCCGCTCGATCGTGGTCCTGGCGAAAGAAAAATATGGACTGCGCGGTCGTGAAATCGCGCCTCACGAAGCGACGTTTGTGCCGTTTACTGCGCAAACACGCATGTCAGGAGTCGACTACGACACACGCGAAATTCGCAAGGGTGCTGCCGATGCCATTCAGAAATACCTTGGAAATAGTGGCGGTCATCTGAGCGTCGAATTAAAAACGATCGTAGAGCGAATCTCACGTGAGGGCGGTACACCATTGGTCGTTGCTGAAGATCGTTTGCCACTCGGCGTAATCGAACTGCGCGACATCATCAAGGGCGGGATGATTCAACGTTTTCATCAGATGCGGCAGATGGGGATCAAAACCGTAATGATCACTGGGGACAACCCGCTTACGGCCGCTACGATCGCTCGCGAAGCCGGTGTGGATGACTTTCTTGCTCAGGCGACTCCCGAAGACAAGATGGCTCTCATCAAGCGTGAACAGGCTGGAGGCAAACTGGTGGCAATGACCGGAGATGGGACCAACGATGCTCCTGCACTGGCCCAGGCAGATGTCGGCGTCGCAATGAACACCGGCACTCAAGCGGCGAAAGAGGCCGGCAATATGGTGGATCTAGACTCTAATCCGACCAAGCTGATTGAGATCGTTGAAATCGGAAAGCAGTTGTTAATGACGCGTGGCGCATTGACGACCTTCTCGATAGCAAATGACGTCGCCAAGTACTTCGCGATTATACCGGCAATGTTTGCTGCCGCTTTTCCCGTGCTGAATACGCTCAATATCATGGGATTGAGAACACCTCAATCCGCCATTCTTTCGGCAGTGATTTTTAATGCTTTGATCATCATCGCGCTAATACCGTTGGCCCTGAAAGGCGTGAAGTATCGGGCTATGAGCGCGGCCTCACTTTTAAGGCGCAACCTGGTGATTTACGGCGTTGGCGGAATCATCGCACCGTTCATCGGCATAAAGATCATTGATGTGATCATTCATGCAATTGGATTGGCATGAGAGGTCGGACGTTATGAAGAACCTGATTACAGCAATCTTATTAACTATCGTGACGACGATATTGTTTGGGTTGGTTTACCCTTTGGTCGTCACTGGCTTGGCCCAGGTGATATTTCCTGACAAGGCCAACGGGCAATTGATCCGTCGTGCAGACGGTACTGTGGTCGGCTCTCGAATCATTGGACAGCCATTTGCCGGAGCCGGTTACTTTCGTTCACGACCCAGTGCCGCTGGAGCTGCAGGCTATGACGCCGGCGCTTCCGCCGGCTCAAATCTTGGTCCAACGAGTCAGAAGCTCATGGATCGAATAGAGAGTGACTTTGAAAAACTGCAGGCGGAGAATCCGGGGAAACCTGTGCCCGTGGATCTGATCACTGCATCTGCATCAGGGCTCGATCCGCACATTTCGCCCGCGGGAGCGGAATTTCAAATACCGCGGATCGCTCGTGAACGAAAAATCACCGAGGATGAGGTGCGTCAACTTGTGGGGGCTCATACACAATCACGTCTATTGGGGTTTTTAGGCGAACCCGGCGTGAATGTGCTGGAGCTTAATTTGGATTTGGACGATAAATATCCCATGAAGAAATAGGCGGTTAATACCTTGTTGTCGCGCGCAAGGCGGAAAGAACAGAGTTTCCGGGTATTCATGAATCCGAACGGCGACCGGCCAACGCCAGAATCTCTTCTCGCGAAGCTCCGGCAGGGCGAGCGGGCCAATCTCCGTGTCTACATCGGGGCCGCCCCAGGTGTCGGTAAGACCTACCAAATGCTTGAAGACGCTCACCTGCTAAAGAAGCAGGGAGTCGATATCGTTGTCGCGATAGTGGAGCCTCATGGCCGCGAAGACACGAGAGCGATGATTGGTGATCTGGAATGTGTGCCCCTGCGACGAATTGAATATCGCGGCGTCACTCTTCAAGAGATGGACATCGATGCCGTTATCGCGCGCCACCCTACCGTCGCGATCGTAGATGAACTGGCCCACACCAACGTACCCGGCTCGAAGAATCGAAAGCGCTATCAAGACGTCCTGGACCTGCTTGACGCAGGCATCTCTGTCATCACCGCGGTAAATATCCAACATCTCGAGTCTCTGAACGATGTCGTCAGCCGTACAACAGGAGTGCGCGTTAGAGAAACGGTGCCTGATCACTTTTTGCGACGCGCTGATGAAGTTGTCAATGTGGATGTTTCTGTCGACACGCTACGTACTCGCCTGCGCCAGGGAAAGATCTACGACGTGGTGAAGATCGAACAGGCGCTCAATAATTTCTTCCGCAAAGGAAATCTCTCAGCTCTTCGCGAATTGGCGTTGCGTCAAGTGGCTACTGACCAAGCGACGAAGGCTCATGACTACCGCGAGCGTGAAGGACTGGAACAGGCTGTTATTCCCGAGAAGGTAATGGTGGCGATGGCTTCGCGAGGCAGCGCGAAGAAGCTGTTGCGTACCGGTTCTCGCATAGCGGGCCGTCTGGCAAATGACTGGTACGCTGTTTACGTCGAGACGCCGAATGAAGAACCAGGACGGATCAAACCGCAGGATTACGCCGCCCTGCAGGAGAATATTAGATTCGCGGAGGAACTCGGCGCCAAGGTTGTGAGATTGAAATCCAGGAAAGTCGCCGATGCTTTGATCGATTTTGCGAGAAGGGAAGGCATCACGCATGTTGTTTTCGGCCAGACGTCGCGCTCTCGCTGGGACATTTTGTTGCATGGTTCGATTATCAACCGTTTTCTGGGTGAAGTACGTGATGCAACCGTTCAAGTAGTGCCGCTGGAGAACCACGACCGAACTGCGTTCCCGAGTTATCCGGGTAGTTTAAATGACCATGACTTGTCATGAGTAAGGCTGATGAGTTTAAGAGGCAAACTACTATTCGGTTATCTGATTTTCGTCGCAGCTCTGGTGGTACTTGGTGCCTGGGGAGCCTGGCGCTTGCGTGAGATGGGTGGCGTATCGCGTCGCATCATCTCGAACAATTACGATTCGGTGGTTGCTGCGCAGGAGATGAAAGAGAGTCTTGAGCGTCAGGACTCGGCCGCTTTGTTTGCACTTCTCGGTGCCCACGACAAAGCAATTTTGCAACTGCGGGAACACAGAGCGCGGTTCGATCAGAATTTTCAGAAGGCAGCGAACAATATAACGGAAGTTGGTGAGCCGACCGCGATAGAGGCGATTCGTGTCGATCGCGATAGTTATTACCAGTTGTTCGACGCCTTCATGAGTCGGATCGAAACAGCGAGAGCGTCCCCGCCCCGCGAAACAGGGCGACGCGAAGAGCTCTCGGAACGAGACGAGTATTTCACCCTTCTTGAACCTCAATTCAACAAGCTACGCGCCGAATGTGAGCATCTGCTGCAACTAAATCAACGCGCGATGCTCGCAAAGTCTGAATCCGCTGCCGGCGTCGCTCAGCTCTGGTTCTACCGCACTCTGTTAATCGCCGGTATTTTGGTCGCTGCCGGTCTCTATCTGGCTTTCTTTCTGGCAAATCGCATCATTGAGCCTTTGCGACAGTTGACTGCCAGTACAGCAAAGATTGCCGGTGGGGATCTGAATGCCAAAGTTCCTGTAACTTCGCGCGATGAAGTGGGGGTGCTTGCCGCAGAATACAACCGCATGGCTGAACGCATTCGGCAACTGCGTAGTTCTGATATGGGCAAGCTGATGATGGCCCAACAGACTACGGAAGCAGCCATCGACTCTCTGTACGACCCCGTGATTGTGACTGATGGTGAAGGTCATGTGACGAAACTCAACCCTGCCGCAGAGGAGATATTCGGTTCTGAAAAAGAGAATGCAGGTAAGCACATCGGCGAAGTCGCCCGTGACGTACGAATTGCTGGCGCTGTTGCCGAAGCGATTGAATCTCAGCGTCCCGTGGCAGGCGAGGGCACGGCTTCCGTTCTGCCCTTAGCCGTGGATGGTTCAGAAAGGGCATTTCGCCTTCGTACAACGCCGATGCGTGACAATGGGAGTCGCTTACTAGGCGCTGTCACACTGCTTGAGGATATCACGCATCTGCGTGAGATTGACCGTCTCAAATCAGACTTCATTGCCACTGCTTCACACGAGCTACGAACTCCACTTACGAGTGTGCAGATGGGCGTTCATCTGTTGTTGGAAGGCGCAGTGGGAGAGTTGAATGATAAGCAAACGGAAGTTCTCAGCGCTTGTCGGGAAGATTGCGAACGCCTGGACAAGCTAATGCGAGACTTGCTCGATCTTTCTCGAATTGAGGCGGGCGAGAGCCAGCCGGCGTTGAAGACGGTCCGAACCCGTGAGTTCATCGTCAACGCAACTGAAGACTTGCGACCGCAGGTGGAGTCGAAGGGGCTTTCTTTTAACGTCCTCATTCCCACAGGTCTTCCGGATGTAATAATCGATCCGTCACAAATCGAACGGGTCCTGGTTAACTTGGTGGTTAATGCAATCCGCTACACCAAAGAAGGTGAGATCCGAATCGGTGCTGAGACTCGCGGGAATTACATGGCAGTATCAATTTCCGATACGGGAACGGGAATTCCACAGGAGTATCTGCCACACATCTTCGATAAGTTTGTTCAGGTGCCGGGAGCAGCGACAGGTGGTGCAGGATTGGGTCTGGCAATTTCACGATTGATCATTGAGGCACATGGCGGACAGATCAGTGTCCAATCACATTCAGGTCACGGTTCGACTTTTACGTTTACGTTGCCTGTTGCGGGTTGAACAGATTGAGGAGTGCTGCGAGGCTCTGGCGAGGCTGAACAACAAAAAGAGAGAAATGAAAAAACGAATTCTGATCATTGATGACGAAGACCACATCCGTCGCATGATGCGAATCACGCTGGAGACCGCTGGATATGCTGTTGGCGAAGCGCAAGATGGATCGGAAGGCCTAAATCTCTACGCAGACGGATCTGGCTGGGATGGAGTAGTGCTGGACCAGCGGATGCCCGGTTTGGACGGTCTTGAAACGCTAAAGAGAATTAAAGAGCGCGATGCTGAAGCGCGTGTCGTGATGGCGACGGCTTACGCTTCGATTGAACTTGCCGTCGACGCGATGAAATTGGGCGCGACTGATTTCGTTCGCAAGCCGATGACGCCGGAAGTTTTAAGAAACTCTGTTGCGGCCGCTCTAGCAAAACCGACTGAGCGGACCACGTCGTCGGTAATTCCTGGAGCGGCGGCTCCGCCAACGCAAGCACCAATTCAAACTATAACGATGAACGGGTTCACCATCCTCGATGACAACCAAGCGCCCATCGAAGAGCACCGGAGGCGATTTATCGTCGCCAGCCCCGATGGTGAAAGACATGAGGTACTGGTTGAGATTAAGAGTGAACCCATCGAGTATGTTGATCGAATGACTGGACGTCGCCTTGCTCCTGACAGTGCCTTTTGGACTGCGCAGGCGAGACGTTTGCTCAGTGATTTTCTTTGGAACGAAAGCAGAGTGCCACCGATGGGGAGATTATCGCTGAAAAGTCTTGACCCGGATAAGCTGCCGTTGGCCGCCAGTTGGAAACCCTGATAATTCTGATAGGAATAAAGAATGGCTACTGCGATCAAGCAGTTGTCAGACAAAAGGCCGGAATGTTGTGGGACAACTTAATTCGCGTGTCGATTCCTGAATCCCTACATCACGAAAGGCCCCAGTGACTGTCAAGAAAGTTTGTTGATTAAGAACTCCCGACGAACGATCTGGCTCAGTTCGGAACCAATCGAGTTATAATCGTTGTTGCCTGGCGCGCGTGTATTGTGGTCATGCGCAACTGATAGGTACTTCAAAACCACCAGCGACCTGCCTCCCTTTCATCGGTCGATCGAGTTGCCAGTCCCGACTTGACCACTCACAAGCCTTGTTTGGAGTTCGGTGTTATCACTGTTCTGAGGCCGGCAAATGTTTTCACCGCATAACCAAAAGGCGAGCATTCTGATCATCGACGACGACGAATTGATTCGAAGTCTGTTGCTTGATGTTCTTGCGCCAAATTACGAGTGCCGCGCTACTGGTTCCGCTGAAAACGGCCTCAGAGAGTTGAATCGAAAGAATTTCGATCTAGTCATCAGCGATATCGATATGGGTGGGATGAGTGGGCTCGAACTTGTTCCGCACGTTCACTCTCTATCGCCGGACACTGTGGTGCTGATGATCAGCGGTCATCATGAAATTGAAACCGCGATCGAAGCGATGCGCGCGGGCGCGTTCGATTACATCTGTAAGCCACTCGACATCCTGCACGTCGAAGCAGCTGTTGACCGGGCTCTTAATCACTCACGTTTGCTGAAAGATAAGCGTCGTTACAAAGAACAGCTGGAAACGCTCCTACAACAACGCACCGCCGAAGTAGATCGCCTGGCTTACTACGACACCGTGACCCATCTTCCCAATCGCTCTCTATTTGAAGATCGACTTGCTCAGGCCGTCGCTGTAGCAAAATCGGAGGACCAGACACTTGGCGTGTTGTTCATCTCTTTTGACCAATACAAGAAGGTGAACGATACGCTCGGTCACTACTGCGGCGATCTCGTGTTAGGTGAGTTTGCCCAGAGACTCAAAAGTTGTCTGGCGGAAACTGATACCGTCGCACGTTTTGGCAGTGATGAATTCGCCGTGCTCCAAACCCGGGTTGAAGATGCGAGTGAGATAGTTGAGACAATCGGTTCGCTGGCGAAAGTTTTGAGGTTTGCTTTTGAAGTAGAAGGGCAGGAGCTTTTTGCGACCGCCAGCGTGGGCGTGAGTTTGTATCCGCTAGATGGTGAAGAGCCGCACAAGCTGCTGAAGAATGCCGGAGCTGCCCTGTACAAGGCGAAGCGACAGGGCGGCGCGAACTATCAGTTCTACACAGCAGACATGCATTCACTTGCTGTCCATCGCTTAGCGCTCGAGACAAACCTTCGGCGCGCGATTCAGAACGAAGAACTGTTGGTCCATTACCAGCCCCGCGTTTCCGTCGACTCATTGAGTATTACGGCCGTCGAAGCATTAGTGCGCTGGCAACACCCGCAGGTCGGCTTGATCTCGCCCTCGGAGTTCATCCCCCTCGCGGAAGACACCGGCTTGATCGTGCCTATCGGCGAATGGGTTTTGCGCAATGCGTGCATGCAAGCGCAGCGCTGGCAGCAGGCAGGCTTTGCCCCCATACAAATGGCAGTAAATATTTCTGGCCGACAGTTTCAAGATCAGCACCTGTCAAAAGCCATCATTAAGATCCTCGATGAAACAGACCTGGCGCCGGAACTTCTTGAACTGGAATTAACGGAAAGTGCCATCATGCAAAATCCGGATCTGGCTGCTGAGGTTCTGCAAACACTAAAGACCATGGGGACCAAGATCTCCATCGACGACTTTGGAACCGGCTACTCGTCGCTGGCTTCCCTAAAGCGATTGCCGATCGATGCGCTGAAGATTGATCAGTCGTTCGTGCGCGATGCGACGACAGATTCTGACGATGCCGCACTCGTAATGGCAATCATCACACTCGCTCACAACCTTCGCCTCAAGGTGATTGCGGAAGGCGTTGAGACTGAAGAACAGTTACGCTTTCTGCAGTTACTTCGTTGTGATGAGATTCAAGGCTTTCTGTTTAGTAAACCGCTGCCACCCGAATCATTGGTGGCGCTGCTGGATTCGCCAGCCGTGCAGCGCACAAGTGACGTCGCTGATTCACAATGAAGTGTAGAGGTGATCACTGCGATGAATGCGCTGGTAATAGATGACGAGGTATTAGTGCGTCGATTTGTCGGCGCCGTGTTACGTGAAGAAGGATGGTCCGTTAGCGAGGCAGCTTCCGCCGAAGAAGCCTTCGACATGCTGCACGACAAAGATTGGACCGTCGTGTTTTGTGACGTCGTCTTAGGTGGAGCAGACGGCTTCACTGTACTCAGGCGTTTCAAAGAGGAGCTGCCGGAAACGAAAGTCGTGTTGATGACCGGACACGGCAGTGCCGCCGGAGCATTGGACGCGACTGCATACGGTGCTTACGACTATCTACTGAAGCCCTTCGGCATCGAGGCACTTCAATCTTTGTCGCGCTCTATTCGCGAGCGTGCCCTGCAAATTGATCGCTACAGTCCCGACTCTCCTAACGAAAGAGTCGCAACTCACCAATCAGACATCACACTAATCGGTCGAAGTGGCGCTTTCATCGAGGTGATGAAACAGGTCGGACGCATGGCTGCGACGAATTTACCAGTGCTGCTGACGGGAGAATCGGGCACGGGAAAAGAAGTGGTAGCCCACGCTGTACATCGTCGTAGCTCTCGCGCTAGCCAGCCGTTTGTAACCGTGAACTGTGGCGCGATCCCAGCCGACCTGATTGAGTCGGAGCTATTCGGACACATGAAGGGTTCATTCACCGGAGCTGACCGCGACCGTCGTGGCTTGTGGGAAGAAGCTGACGGCGGCACAGTGTTCCTGGATGAGATCACTGAGACCACCTTGGCCTTTCAGGTGAAACTCTTGCGTGCTCTTCAGAAAGGTGAAATTCGGCGCGTTGGCTCGAATTTAACTCAACGTGTAGATGTTCGAGTGATCGCTGCGAGTAATCGTGATGTTGAGGCAGAAGTAAAGGCTGGACGCTTTCGTCAGGATTTGTTCTATCGGTTGAATGTTGTGACTATCGTCTTGCCGCCTTTACGTGACCGCAGGGAAGACATACTGCCGCTCGCCAAGCGTTTCGTCGAGGAAGTTTATGCGGTGAACCCGAAGGTGAGGTTTGCGCCTGACGCGCTCGAGCAGCTGGAGCGGTATCCGTGGCCGGGCAACATTCGCGAATTGGAAAACGCCATTGTGAGGGCGGCAGCACTTTGCGACGGAACGATACGCGTTTCAGATCTGCCGGACAGGGTGCAAAACTATAAATCGACGTCCAGCTCGCCGTCGACGCCACTTGCCGCTGATAAGAAACAGGAGTGGTTACCGCTTGCGGAAGTGGAGGCCCGGTATGTCGCACAAGTGCTCGAATACACGCGCGGTAACAAGCAGGCAGCGGCCCGATTGCTTCAAGTCGATCGCAAGACGGTCGAACGCATTTTGAAACGACATCAGAGGCGAGCCGTGGCCTCCGAGGCACGTTAAGCGCCCTGATATTCGAATCGTGCGACGTCTGACTCGCCCAGGATTACGGTGTCACCAGACCTCAGCGGACACTCCGTCACTCGCGCAGTTTTAGGATCGTTGACGAACGTTCCGTTGCGGGATCCCTGATCGACAATCAATACCCGTCCTTCACGTACGCCGATCCACAGATGACGTTTTGAAATGCGTGGATCGCTGATCACGATTTGCGCCGATGAACTATCTCGACCGAGGTATTCACCTTCCGGTTTCACCTGAAACTGTTGTCCCGCCAACGTACCTGAAACGAATCTGATCGACCCGTAGCTGACCGGAGCGGTGTCAGTGATGGCAATCGTACGCGATAGATCGACAGTCATTCCTTGTTCAGCCGCGGCTACAACCGCTGGTGAAGGATGATTACCTGCTGCCGCAGGAGCCGGCGTAGGTGGTCTATTTGGTGTTGGAGAATAATTCGCCGGAGCTGGTGAATATGCAGGTTTACCACCGCCCGGCGCGGGTCCTGCAGCTGGTTTTGCTTTCTTGCGTCTGCGTGAGACCAGAAACACAACAAACCCTATGATAATGATTGCTCCGATCAGAACGATCACGATCAAGATGACGGCGATCACCCAGAACGGGAAACGAGATTTATCGCGCCCTTCGGCTTTTGCTTGCTGACTGCTCTGGAGGAGGCCGTCGATTTCCGAGTGCTGCGGGAACAGCCTCTTCACTTCCTCAAATTTCGGTATAGCGTCGGAGTAGTATTGCTGCCAGTACGACTCGAGGCCTTCGCGGTAGAGCTTATCGGTTGGGCCGAGTTCATTTGCTGCGCCCGCACTCTTCACGTATTCCATTACGGTGTTTGACGCAACGACAAACGAAAAACCCGACACTTCCTGACCGTTAACAGTATCGCCGCGGAACGTGAGCAAACCGATCACTTCGTCGTTATCATTGATAACAGGACCACCTGAGTTGCCGTGTGTGGCCGCCGTGCTAGTTTGAAGTATTGGAGCGCCGCTGCTGGATGTTTTTCTTGCGGAGATCTTTCCGTCGTTGATTGTCGCCTGGAGTGCTGATTTCGAATCCAAAAGTCCTGACTCGAAAGTATCAGCGGCGCCTGGATAACCGATGACAGTGACGTGATCTTGAAGTTTCACCGTATCTGAGTCAGCAATTTTCAGAATAGGAGCATTCTTAACTTCAATCTTTACGATGGCCACGTCTTTCCCCTGATCGGCGGCCTCGCCAGTCGGCGCTCCGTACTGTTTTATCTCAAAGGGAAATGAGCTGCCGTCAGGAATGATCACGTGGTGATAGCGATTGAAGCTTTGCAGCGTGCTATATCGATTGATGAAGTTTGCGTCGAGACTTCGAGGATCTCTGCCCAGTTGACGGGCAATCTGTTGCACCATCTGCCAGAACAACGCCTGCTTCTGCTTTTCTTCACCTTCCTTAGTCGACGACACTACGTGCGCATTCGTAGCGATGTAGCCATTAGAGCTGATGAAGAAACCCGATCCCAACGACACTGCAGAGACGTTGTAACTCTGTCCCTGGTAGCCCGGCGGTTGAAAGAAAATCTGACCCGCAGCTCCGTCAATAATGCGAACTACGGCCGGCTTGCTGAACATCGCAAGGCGTTCACCAGCCGTATCAGCGGTGGCAACGTAGTTGTCCTGAGTGGGCAGGAAAACGGCAGTAATCAACAGTGCAACGGCCGCAGCGACCACGAGTCTGCGCATACGAAATACTCCTCTGGGATCAGAATTATTCAAGGAATCGGATGGAACCTTTTGTTGAAGAGGCTGTGTGCGGCATTTTACGTAAAGGTAGGACGCACGCGGCCAAGCGTCAGCTAAATTCGAGTTGCTTCTAAATGAATTCGGCACGAATGTCAATGGGTACAACTCTGGGTAGTGGGCTAAAGCCCATTACCACACTCTGAGTAGTTCGATTGAGTCGTGGCCTGCGACTTTTGACGGCATTCGCGGGATACCGCGGCGCGAATCCACGAAGTGCTCGCCGAAAGCCGGCCGAATGGCGAGTCCTATTCATAGATGTGCCGCAATATCGTACGGTAAGTGGACGGTCAGTTGTGTTATCCGTATTAGTTTTTAATGAAAAACCCGTTGAGGTCTTTTCAGTTGCCACTATTCGGCGGATAATCGGTCCACACAGCAATCGAAACTTGGCACGTTGCTTGCCAACAATTTTATGAGTTTTCCCAGACTTAGAGGGGGTAGAAGCATGACTCAAAAGCTTTGCATCATGATGGTAGTTCTGTCCGCTGCGTTTGCAGCTGGTTGCGCAAAAACTGATGAAGCAACCACCAACGCCAACGCTAATGCGGCAGCTACAACGGAAGCTACTGCGACGACTCGTGAGGCGCCAGATAACTCGCAGGTGATGACAACCATTGACGCCAATGGGGTAAGGACCGAGACACGGACATTTCGAAACAATCCCAGGGTTTCAAAGGTCGTAGTGACAACGAGAAATGGCGTCAAGACTGCTAAGGTCGTTTCGCCAAGCGGTGAGGAGCGCGATGTGCCTCCAAACGAAGTTGAGCGGGCGCTTGATGCAACTGGTGAGAAAGTCGCAGCGGCTGCGGGCTTCGCGGCAGACAAAACCGAAGACGTTGCGGGCGAAGCTGGGGACAAACTAGAGGACGCAAAGGATCAAACGGTCAGTGGAGCAAAGAAGGCGGGAGAAAAGACCGTAGAGGGTGCTAAGACAGCAGCATCGGGGGCAAAGAAGGTCGCTGAGACAACGGCCTCAGGAGCTAAGAAGGTCGGTGAAACAACGGCTTCAGGCGCTAAGAAGGCGGTTAAGAAAGTAATTCCATAAAACGCACTGGCGAAGGCGGTCAGCAAGAAGGGTTGGTCCGAAAGGGCCGCCCTTCTTTGTTTTGGGGGCTGATTTTGGCTCGGATGTTATACTGACGGCGTACAATGCGTTGGCGGAGGTTTCATGGCCGATAGTTCGAAGTTCACATTGATCTGTCCCTGTTGCGAAGCGACGCTGACTGTCGATGCCCAAACAGGCGCCCTCCTTGCTCATGAGGAAAAAGCTAAACCACTGGCGTCGTTCGATGAGATGGTGAAGGGTCTGGACAAACAGAAACAAGTGCGCGAACAGATCTTCGCTCAGGAATTGAGTTCGATGAAAGATCGCGATCGCATTCTGGAAGAGAAGTTCCAGGAGGCGATGAAGCGTGCCGAAAAAGACAAAGACAAACCGTACCGTAATCCGCTTGATATCGATTAAGTATAGAAGCTCCTCAACACTAAACTCTCCCGGGGTAAAAAGAAGAGATGTTCGCCAACCGTTTTCGATTTTTACTACTGGCCTGCTTCGTGCTGTCCGCCGCATTTTCGGTGTCCGCGCAGACGAAGATGCCCCAGATGGTCTTCAAAGATCGGACTCTGCCTAATGGACTCCGCGTGTTGAGTGCCGTCGATCATTCGAGCCCAACCGTGGCGATTCAGGTTTGGTATCACGTCGGCTCAAAAGACGACCCGCAGAGTCGCAGCGGCTTTGCGCATCTCTTTGAACACATCATGTTCAAGAGCACAAAGAACATGAAGTCGGAGATGATGGACCGTCTGACGGAAGACGTCGGTGGTTTCAACAACGCGTTCACTGCCGATGATGTGACTGTCTATTATGAAGTTGTTCCTTCGAACTACCTGGAAACATTGATCTGGGCCGAAGCTGATCGATTGTCAGGCTTGAATGTAGACGATCCGAATTTCAAGTCTGAGCGTGACGTGGTGAAGGAGGAATTCCGCCAGGGAGTGTTGGCTCCTCCATATGGCATGTTCGAGTATCTGCTGCAACAGAAGTCGTTTTCTACACACCCGTACAAGCGACCCGGCATCGGCAGTATCGAAGATCTCGATGCCTCGACACTGAAAGACGTCCAGGAATTCCACTCCACATATTATCGACCGGACAACGCAACATTTGTCATCGTCGGTGATTTCGATCAGCAACAACTCGACGCGTGGGTTGACAAGTATTTGCAGCCGATAGTGAAGCCGAATCGGCCGCTGCCTCGCGTGCAGGTGAAGGAACCGGCACGCACGGCTGAACTGCGGTCGACGGAATACGGTCGTAACGATCTTCCCGCGGTCGGTCTGACATACCTGATTCCACGACAGGCGGACAGTGATTCCGAACCGCTGCGCATCGCCGAGACGATTCTTTCGCAGGGCGAATCGTCACGACTCTATCGCGCTCTCGTATATGAGCAGCAGATTGCAGCAGAGGCTAATGCTTCCGCGGAAATGCGAGAGGATCAGAGCCTCTTTGTGTTGACGGCGATCCTTGCTGGCGGGAAGAAGCCCGAAGACGCGGAACGATCGCTGTTGTCAGAAATCAAGAAGCTACAGGATCAACCAGTTACGTCAGCAGAACTCGAGAAGGCGAAGAACCAGTTGATTACCGACCAGCTGCGACAACGTGAAACGAGCAACGGAAAGGCGCTCGCCCTGGGCGAAGCCGCGGTCCTGCTCGGAGATCCAGCGCGCGTGAATACAGACCTTGCGCGATTACAGGCAGTAACGGCTGCGGATGTGCAGCGTGTGATGAAAAAGTACTTCACTGACAGCAACCGGCTCGTCTTGTACTTCCTTCCTGAAGCTTCGAAAAAAACCGCCGGCGAAAACAAACAAGAGTTGCGAAAGGAGGAAAACTAAAATATGAAACGCACGCGTTTCAGTTTCCTCCGAGCATTATTACTTGCGGTTTTCGTAGTTTTCCCAACAGCGATTCTCGCTCAAACGCCACAAGCGACTCCACCGCCCCCAGCAGCACCCAGATCCGGAAGTTTCCCAAAACCTGCTGAACGAGTTTTGCCAAACGGACTGCGGGTTATCGTCGTTCCGAGATCGAATACTCCACTTGCTTCGGCAGCGCTGCTGATTAAAAACGGTGGTGAAGTCGATCCTCCTGAGTTGGCGGGTCTGGCTGACATGACTGCTACCTTGCTTACAAAGGGCACGACGACTCGCAACGCGAGTCAGATCGCTCAAGAAGTCGAATCGCTAGGGGGTAGTCTCGACTCAGGTGCACGTTTCGATTCGTCAACAGTCAGTGTCGGCGTGATGTCATCGAAGATTGGTCCAGCGATGACGATCCTTGCTGACGTTGTACGACGACCCGCGTTTGCCGCGGAAGAAATCGAGCGTCTTCGTCTGCAGTACACGGACGATATCACGTTGGCCATGGGTCAACCCGGTTCGATCGCGCGATTCGTCGCAGCGCGGGTGGTGTTTGGCGACTCGCCGTACGGCCATCCGATATCCGGAACCGTGCAGTCGCTGGCACGAATCTCTCGCGATGACATCGTCAAACTTCACGAACGCTTTTACCGACCAGACAACGCGATTCTTGTAATTGGCGGAGACATCAGCTCCGTCAACGGCTTTGAGATGGCCACTCGCCACTTCGGAGATTGGAAGAAGCCAGCAACACCTTTGCCCACCCTCACTGCTGGTATGCCCGCGGAAAGCAAAGCGGGTCGAGTCGTAGTGATTGACAAACCGGATGCAGGCCAGGCCGCGGTATATCTTGCTCGCACCGGGATCAAGCGAAAGGACACCGATTTCTTTCGAGGTATCGTCACAAATTCAGTTCTGAGCGGTTATTCGGGTCGACTGAATCAGGAGATTCGTATCAAGCGCGGCTTGAGTTACGGCGCCGGCAGTACACTCGATGCGCGACGAGACGTTGGCCCGTTTCTCGCTAGCGCGCAAACCAAAAATGAGTCGGGTGCCCAAGTTGCCGAGTTATTAGTGGGTGAGATCAATCGCCTGGTCACAGCGCCGCCTGCGGATGTGGAGCTGACGCCGCGAAAGGCAGTGTTGATAGGCAACTTCTCGCGAAACCTCGAAACAGTGACCGGTCTCGTTAATCAGGTCGGCTTGCTAGCAGTGTACGGATTGGGTTTGGATGAGATCGACCGCTACATTGCCAACGTTCAGGCGATCACGACAGCTGACGTGCAGAAGTTTGCGGGCACGAAACTGGATGCGAAAACAAGCAACATCATCATTGTTGGGAATGCCAAAGCTTTTCTGCCGGCGCTGGAAAAGCAGTTTAAAGACATCGAAGTTATTCGCGTGGACCAACTGGACCTCAACACGGCTCTCCTGCGTAAGAAGTAAAAAACCATAACGGAGCGGAGCTTTTTATCATGTATTACCAAAGATTAGCCCTCAGCATTACATTGGCGATTCTGTTTGCGGCAGGAGTATCAGCGCAGACTCAAACGCCGGTCGACGGTATCGACGCTCGGACAAATACAACTGAGTTAGCCAGGCAACTTAGTGACGCTGATCCGAATGTTCGACAAAGGAGTGCTGAAGCGCTTGCTCGTTTGGCGGCTGCGGATCAGAAGAAACTGGTAGAGGGCTTCTACCTTGAGGAGAAGAACAAAGAAGTTCGACTCGCGATGGACTGGGCGCTTTATCGATTCGGTAAATCGCAGTCGCTGTTCCAAATCGTCCATGAGCTGGATTCGGGTCGACAAGAACAAGCGATCGGTTATTTATCGCAGCTTGAGAGTCCTGACGTGCTCTATCCGTTCTTGAAGAAATCGAAGAATCCGCCACGTATCAACGTTGGGTTATTGAAGGCGCTGACTGCAATTGGAAGTGCGGAGACACTCGAAATCATCAAGCCATATCTTGAATCTGTACAACCGTACGTTGCAGAAGCTGCCGAAAACGCGACGGATGCTATAAACAAACGGCTGGGTGAATCTGCAACAGCGCCGGGCCACTCGAGACCGAGAGTGGCGGCAAAACCTGATTAAGTTGGGAAACCGTTAAAACGGTTCCGCCGGAAGTAAGAAGTACGAAGTAGAAAGTACGAAGCACTAAGCACCAGTCGACCGACTCGTAGATGCACCCTTCTCTCCGTTCATTCCTCGATACCCTCACACGCGAGAATGAAATCGTCACGATCAAAGCTAAAGTCGATCCTTATCTCGAACTTGCTGAAATACACCGGCGCGTAATTGACAAAGGCGGACCGGCGCTTCTCTTCAACCGTGTGAAGGGAAGCAGGTTTCCTGTTGTTACGAATCTCTTTGGCACTGCGCGACGAATTGAACTCGCGTTCGGACATAAACCCGAACAACTCGTGCGGGAGATGGTCGCGATCTTTGAATCAATTCTTCCGCCGAAGCCGGGCGAACTTTGGAAACATCGTTCTGCAACATGGGATGTGCTCCGGTTAGGCACGACAAACACCACGCGCTCGCCTGTGACTCAGGTTCAAGATCGTCCACCCCGCCTGGATCAGTTGCCGGTGTTGACGACCTGGCAAGAAGATGGCGGCCCCTTCATCACACTGCCATTGGTCTACACGGAGAATCCAATCACTCATAAACACAATCTCGGTGTCTATCGCATGCAGGTGTACGATGCGGCAACAGCGGGATTGCATTGGCAAATCCAAAAGGGAGGCGGCTTTCATTACAAGGAAGCTGAACGCCTCGAACAGAAGTTACCAGTTACCGTCTTTCTTGGCGGACCGCCCGCATTGATACTCGCTGCCATCGCGCCGTTGCCTGAAGATGTGCCGGAATTGGTGCTCGCATCCTTGCTGCAAGGACAGCGTCTAAAGATGTCGCGCAATCCGATTCGTGATGGTCATCGTCTTGTAGCTGAAGCAGAGTTTGCACTCGTTGGCCACGCTGCTCCACACGAGCAACGTGCGGAAGGACCATTTGGAGATCATTACGGTTACTACTCGTTGCAGCACGACTACCCCGTATTTCGAGCAGATACGGTCTTTCATCGACGCGATGCGATCTACCCTGCGACCGTAGTAGGAAAACCACGTCAGGAAGATTTTTTCATAGGCGACTATCTACAGAGTCTGTTAGCGCCGTTGTTCCCGTTGGTTATGCCTTCGGTACGCGATCTTTGGACGTACGGTGAAACAGGATTTCATTCTTTATGCGCCGCTGTTGTTCGTGAACGTTACGAGCGCGAAGCGTTGGTATCTGCGTTCCGCATTCTGGGGGAAGGACAGCTATCGCTTACAAAGTTTCTCATCCTCACCGATACACCACGGGACTTAAAAGATTTTCCGCGCTTGCTTGAGCACGTGCTCGAAAGATTTAAACCGGAAACGGATCTGTTTGTAATCTCAAATGTGTCCATGGATACGCTTGACTATACGAGCGGCGTAGTTAACGAGGGCAGCAAAGCGATTATGCTCGGACTGGGCGATCCAGTTCGCTCATTGCCGCGCGAGTTTCGTGGATCGCTGCCGGCCGGAACTTCGGGCGCAAGGGTCTTTTGTGATGGATGTCTGGTGCTTGAAGGGCAAAGCTACGCTGCTGACGAATCACTGGCCACTAGAGTTGTTGCAGATCCCTCACTATCGGAATGGCCGCTGATCGTTCTTCATGACAACGCGACGGTAGCCGATTCAACGACCGATTTTTTGTGGGCCACTTGGACCCGCTTTGAGCCGGCGTCAGATATCTATGCGCGGAAGACTGATGTGATTCGTCATCACCTCGCTTATCAAATGCCGATAGTTATTGACGCGCGCACGAAACCCGGTTTTCCCAAAGAACTCATTGTGCGCGACGACATCGCCAAGTTAGTCGACCAGCGCTGGGATGACTACTTTCCACGCGGATGACCTCTCCTTGTCACAACGACGAATTAAACTACTAAAGATCATTCTATTAGCGATTGCCCTGGTCATCGTCGGTCTGGGACTGTGGGCTTTTGTGATTGAACCCAATCGACTTGTCATTCACTACGAGCGCATCGTTGTATCGTCGCCGAGAGCGGATTCACGCCCGCTGCGCATCGCTGCCATTGGAGATATTCATGCGGGTTCGCCGTTCATCAATAGAAGTAAGTTGAAACAACTCGTTGAGCTTACGAACGGCCAACAACCGGATCTCATCGTGCTGCTCGGTGATTACATGGTCCGCGACAAGTTCTATCAGAAGCTCATCGAACCGGAGATTACCGCGAGCGTGCTGAAGGATTTGCATGCGCCTCTCGGTGTATATGCTGTTTTAGGCAATCACGACTCCTGGTATGACCCTGAGCGAGTGAAGCGCGCATTTGAGAAGGAGGGGATAACGATTCTCGACAATGATGTGAGGGAACTCCGCGTCAGTGAACGTTCGGTGTGGCTGATCGGTTTGGCTGATGCCCAGACTAACCGCCATGACATCCGTGGCACTCTGGCAAGAGTGCCTGAAGGCGCATCAATCATTGTGCTTGAGCACCATCCGGACACGTTTCTGGAATTGCCGCCTGAAGTTAAGTTGATGCTCGCCGCGCACACGCACGGCGGCCAGGTAAATCTTCCTTTTCTGGGCCGACTGATTGTCCCTTCGTCTTATGGGAAAAGATACGCAGCAGGGATTATCAGAGAAGGGGGAAAAACTATGTTCGTTACTACAGGGGTGGGCACGAGTATTTTGCCAGTGCGGTTCCGTGTGCCTCCGGAGATCGCGATTCTAAATGTTCAAGGTCTCTGAGGTTCTAGAAAACATCAAGCTCAAGATTCGTTGAAATAATTCGACGTTGAAGACACAGGCGCAAAGGTTCAGTGAAACAAATCGAGTTTCCATAATCGCAGTCAAGAAGGGCGGTTTACCTCCGCTCAAGATCCAGAACACTCAAGCTTCATCGCAGAGTGCGGCGTGCAAAATCATCAGCGCTCTAGCCTAAATGAAATAGGTCAAGCTCAGTAATCGCAGTCAGGAAGGGCGGTTTACCCCCGCTCAAGATCCAGAACACTCAAGCTTCAGGATCAGCGTGCGGCGTGCAAAATCATCAGCGGGACTAAAGAAATGAGCGTTGGGACTATGGATCT
>DATIBJ010000192.1:0-8157 GCA_035457565.1 Pyrinomonadaceae bacterium
CACTCAACTTGAATTCGCCAGCGCGCAAGAGAGTATCGGTGATCGCCTGGGTAGGTAGGATCTGAAAAGCATCCACCGACTGCGTCGGTGGTATTTTGGACAACGCCGCTAAAGCGGGTGGTGTCTTCATCGACGCATCTCTTAAACGCCGCGCGATTACTCATCACCAACAGTTCAATAGGCAAACCCGATCACTTCGTAGCGCAGGGGGTCTGCGCAAAACTGGCCAGCGCCCACGTCACTACAAAAACTCTCGACAAAGAGCTGTCACACTTGAGGCGCTTGTGGTGTTAATCGATAAAGGAGTATTCACTACGATAACGTAGCAACACTAGCCCTCAACTGTTTTCGTGGACGGTATTTCCGCACGCAACCCCCCGCCTGCGTGCACAGGACCTTACAACGATCGACTTCAGTAACTGAAGGAGTGAACCATGACAAGCTTACTTCAGGATGTGCGATACGGCTTTCGGATGCTCCGCAAGCATAAAGGCTTCACAATCGTTGCGGCACTCACGCTGGCGCTGGGAATTGGCGTGAACACCGCGATGTTTAGCGTCCTCAATACCTTTCTCTTTCGTTCGCTTCCTTATCCAGAGTCGTCGCGGTTGGTGCGCGTCTTTCGAACTTCGCCTCATTCCCAGAGTTGGCCGCATAACCCTGGCAACTTCTTCACTCAGCGCGAGCGGAACACGGTGTTTGAGAAGATGGCCGCCTTCAACTATGTCAGCCGCAGCCTTGTTGAGCAGGGTCAGACGGCTGAACGACTGAGTGGTCTGGCGGGAACGGCTGACTTCCTTCCAATGTTCGGCGTTGCGCCAGCGCTAGGTCGTCTTTTCAACCCAGAGGAGTTTGAGGCGGGCGCGGACAACGTCATCGTGCTCAGCGACCGCTTTTGGCAAAGTCGTTTTGGAGGCGATCCAGGTATCGTAGGTCGCAATCTGCAACTGGATGGAAAGACAGTGAGCGTCGTCGGTGTAATGCCTCCGGGCTTTGATCATCCCATCCTGTGGGGACGAGTTGATTTCTGGCAACCGCTCGCCTTTACCCCTGAGCAAAAGAAAACAACCGCTAACTATCTACAGTCGTTTGCCCGCCTTAAACCTGGAGTATCGATCAAGCAGGCCGAGCAAAGCCTCGTTACTCTGGTCGCTAATATCAATAAAGAAAACTCACCAAACACCCAAAACCCCGACAGTGTTCGGCTTGAACCGCTTCAGCGCTCAATCTCTGACGACATCGGCAGAAAGGTGATGTGGTTCACTTTCGGCCTCGCAGGTTTTGTCTTGCTAATCGCCTGCGCAAACATTGCCAATCTCCAGTTGGTGCGGACTGCTTCACGTTCACGCGAACTCGCCGTCCGTGCGGCATTGGGCGCGGGACGACTGCGCCTGCTGCGGCAGTCGCTCACGGAAAGTATCGTGATCGCGCTACTTGGTGGGTTGTTGAGTCTGGGACTCGCGCTTTGGGGTGTGAAGTTCATCAGCAATCAGCTCTTCCCAACCTTGCCCGGTGCTGGAGTCGAACTTGATCTGAAGGTTTTTGCTTTTGCCTTTGCTTGTTCTTTGTTGACTGGAGTGTTGTTTGGAACTATGCCTGCATGGTTTGCGTCACGCGCTGACATCAATCGGGCGATACGCGAGAACGCACGTGGCATGACGGCGGGACGCTCACAGAATCGCTTGCGACATGTACTAATAATTGGTGAAGTCGCATTCGCGATGATCCTACTTGCTGCTGCAGGTCTATTCCTCCGCGGTTTGCAGAGATTTATTAATTCCGATCCGGGCTGGAGCGTCGATGGACTGGTGACGGCGAACTTGAGCTTGCGCGGAGAAAGATATGCTAAGGATGCGCAGCGTGTCGCCTTCTTTTCGGAGCTGGAGAGTCGAATAAAGACTTTGCCCGGCGTGCAGCAGGTCGCGATTGGGAACTCACAGCCAGTATACGGTTTCAACAGCAGTGATTCGTTCGTAGTTGAGGGTCGACCAGAACCGCCGCCCGATCAATATCCTGAAGTGTTTATCGAGCCAGTGAGCAACGATTATTTCGCCGCCTACGGAGTTCAATTATTGCGTGGACGCACTTTCAACAACGGAGACGCGGCTGATCGGCCGAAGGTGCTGGTCATAAACGACTTAATGGCCCAACACTTTTGGCCGAATGAAAATCCTATCGGCAAGCGGATCAGTAATCCCCGTAAGAAGGACTGGCAAGAAGTTGTTGGTGTAGTTAGAGACATGAAGTTTCCCGGCGATCTGGGTGAACCTTATACGCGCTACCAAACCTTTGTACCACTGACCCAGTATGTTCCAGGTTCTATCTCCATTGCGCTGCGCACTGAGCAATCTCCCGAAGCAGTCGAGAAGAGTTTACGGAGCCTCGTCGCAGGCCTTGATCCCGCTCTACCAGTTTATAGAGTTCGCACGGCGCGAAGCGCTGTCGATATAGGCATCGGAAATATTTCGTTGCTTGGTAAGTTATTGGGTGCGTTTGCGACGTTAGGCCTTGTGCTCGCTGCGATTGGAATCTATGGAGTCATCTCGTACGTAGTGGTCCAACGCACGGGCGAGTTCGGGATCCGTATGGCGCTCGGCGCGCAAGGTCGTGATGTGCTCTGGTTGGTATTGAGGAAAGGTGCATTAGTGATCCTGATTGGTGCCGTGATCGGTGCCGCCGGATCTTATGCAGTAGGTAAGTTACTGATCTCCTTGATTCCGTCTCTACCGACTCGTGATCCGATCACTCTGGTGATAATGGGCTCTGTTTTGATCGTTGTTGCACTAGTGGCCTGTTATCTACCCGCACGCCGGGCAACGAAAGTTGATCCATTAGTGGCGCTGCGTTACGAATAGACCCGTGAGTGACATGAGGTCAGTACCCACCCGCTGCCGCAAGGTGGTACTGACTTCACGCCACACAGTGAGTGTGTCTCACTTGATTGCGTCTCACATCATCGAGCTTCTCTTAAACGCCGCGCGCGATTACTCATGACCAATACCACGACAAACTCGATCTCTGATCCGTTATGTATTGGAGATTAAAGATCCGTACCCGGCCCAACTGGTACGGCGGTGAATCGTGAATCGATGCCACGCCCTTGCGGCGTGGTACTTCACGTTTGCAGCTAGAACTCGATCCTTAACAGTGAATCGATGCCACGCCCTTGTGGCGTGGTGCCTCACGAGAGCCCGCTCAACTTTGACGTTAGACGCTTTGCACGATTCAAACCAGAAGATTGTTATCGGTGCTCGAAACAATAAGAGCACACAAAAGGTTTATTGACTTAAGGTACTTTAGAATAAAGAAGGATTGCAGATGAAAAGATTGGTAACAATCCGTCTGTTCTCGTTGTTATTCGGCATACTTTGTGCGACTTCCGTGTGTGCGGAAGAAAAGCAGCTTAATGGACACTGGGAAGGGGCAATTATCCAGCCGGCGGGCGAATTGAAGATAATGGCCGACTTCACAATGCAAGGTGATACCGTCAAGGGGACTTTCAACATGCCCGAAGCGGCAGTCTTCAACTGGCCCCTTAGTATCTCTTACACTGCGCCCAACTTAAAATTCAGGTTGCCTATGGGCATACTCTTTGAGGGCGATCTTCAAGGAGACACTATCTCAGGGAAAGTTCCGTCTCCGACCGGCGGGCATGTCGATACGTTTTACTTGAAACGTAAACCTGCAGCTGCCCTGCCGTATAAGGAAGAGGACGTCACCTTCCAAAGCGGCGGTGTTGCGCTCACCGGAACGTTGAGAGTCCCGCTCACGAACGGAACACACCCCGCTATCTTTCTCCTGCAAGGCTCGGGTGACGTGGCTCGCGACGGCGAGTGGTTCTACGCCGACCACTTTGCCCGGCACGGGATTGCAACTCTCGTTTACGATAAGCGTGGCACCGGAAGTTCGGGCGGCGATTATAGAGATGAAAGCTTTGATGACTTTGCAGCAGATGCGCTGGCAGGAGTTCGCTACCTGCAAAGCCGAAAGGAGATTAACGCTAAGCGCGTCGGGCTGTACGGTCGAAGTCACGGTGGCATGGTGATCCCGCTGGCTGCCTCTCTATCAAAAGATGTCGCATTCATTATTAACGTCTCTGGTGCAGGCGTCTCGCCGCATCGGCAGGTCACGTATCAAGCGGAGACGCAAATGCGGCGCGACGGCTTTTCCGAGACGGAGATCGCGGAAGCAGTCACATACATGAATCAGAAGTGGGAAGTGGCGCGCACGGGAGGTGCAGGTTGGGACAAACTTCAAGCGACGACGCAGAACGCGAGCGGCAAGAAGTGGCTCGCCCGTGTGCAACCGGCAACCAAGTTGGAAGACATAGTGCCGAGTTGGAAGTTACAGATGGGATACAACCCTATGCCAGCCTTGGAAAGTGTGAGATGTCCTGTCCTGGCCGTGTTCGGAGAATTAGACACGTTTACCCCGGTCGCAGAGACGACAGCTAATTACCGGAACGGACTGGGGAAGGCGGGAAATAAAGACGTTACGATCAAAGTTTTTTCCAATGCCGATCACTTTCTACTCGTTTGGCCAAAACCTAATGATCAATTTCACTGGCCCCTGTTGGCCGCTGGATATTTGGATGTTATGACGAACTGGCTCAACAAGCATGGCGCTGCGCGTAAGTGATACCTGTCAGAAACATCGACCCTGCGGGAAAAAGAATCCAACAACATCAAGTCACCTCCTAAAGCTCTTGCACAGAGAAACGCTTCGCACCCACCCGCTACTGCGAGGTGGTACTGACTCCGTGCCAAAGAGTTGAGTGCATAGCGCGCAAAAAGAATATCTGTGATGTTCCAGGTAGGTAGGATCTGAACGAATCTGCCGACTACGTCGGCGGTATTTTGGACCACGCCTGTTTGAATAGCCTCAATACCCCCAACGGAGTTGGGGGATGGTTCAGATCCGGCCTACCACGAGAACGCTAGCCAGGAAGTTGCGCGCTGGCGAACGGACGTTGGATCCATCACTCAACTTGAATTCGCCAGCGCGCAGAAGAGTATCTGTGATGCTAGGTAGGTAGGATCTGAAAGAATCCACCGACTACGTCGGCGGTATTTTCACAGCATCCACGGGAAGCGCTGCTTCCATCCACGCATCAAAGCCTCCGAAAAGCGGGTGGACATTCTTCCATCCATGCTCCATAAGGTCTTGCGCCACACGGGCGCTGGACGCTTCGTGCGGTCAAGTACAGTAAATGATGACGCTGCGGTCTCGAGGAATCTCGTCGAGATGCTTTTCCACTTCATCGGCAGGGATGCGGATTGCTCCTGGCAATTTCGTCTTTGCTTCAGACCACGCCGTCGGATTCCGCGCGTCGACGAACGTAAAAGTCTCGCCGCGATCCATCCGCTGTTTCACTTCATCCACAGTTACTCTCGTTGCTTCCATCTGCCCTCCTTCTTTGTTACCAATCCATTAGCCGTTCACTATTTGAACAAGGCAACTCGTCCCTCCCACCATCGTCTCTAATAATCGTTTTGTCGCGGCGATCTTCCACTGGACCGGGCAACGGTGGAAGAAAACGTGCCCTTCAGCCCGCCATTCGCTCTATCGATTCTCCCTTGCAGTAGTCTCTCTGAGTTGTACTGAGCAGATTCGATGCCGCGCATGACGAATCCTTGTTGGCTGCATGCGATGGTCAGAGTGACGATGGTGGAAGTGTTTTTTGACTCACTTCGATGCGCTGGGACTGTAGTGTTTCGAAGCAACGGACTGACGTTATTGGTGAGTAGTGAATAAAAACTCCACGCTAAGGCGGGTGGTATCTCAGCAACATGGACGCACTAGCGTAGACTCAAATGAAACGCCACACGACTAAAGTCGGTGGTGTCTTTTTTACGGATCCGCGTTATTTCGGCCGCACGTGTTGTCGTTTAGCTGCTTAGTTTATTATCGGTCGCAAAGCCGACTCAAAAGCAAAGCCGCCGCAGGCTTAAGGAGATCGTCATGAAGTTCAAAGCACGGTTAGTCGCGTTGATTCTGGCAGTGGCCGTTCTGGGACAGACCTTATTTACCTTATTTGATGGGGCAACAGTCGCGCACTCCGCTGACCACCAGGACGGGTCATCCGATTCTGCACGGATTGCCCACTTGGAAACACTGCTCGAAAGTCTGCGACAGGAGCTGAAGATACCGGCTTACTCCGCTGCCATTGTGAAGAATCAAAAAGTGATTTGGGCGAAGGGATTCGGCTATGCGGATGTTGAGAACAAGATCCCCGCGACCGAACACACCGCCTACCACCTCGCTTCTTTGACCAAGACGTTTGCGTCAACGATTCTGATGCAGTTGGTTCAAGACGGAAAGGTCAAGCTGGACGATCCTATTTCAAAGTACGGCATCATGCTTGAGAGCGATGGTGTGATTAGAGTGCGCCACTTGCTCTCCCACACATCCGAAGGAAACCCCGGCGAGCAGTACCGTTATAACGGCAATCGCTTTGCAGAACTTGATAAGGTGGTTCAGTTGGCCACCGGCAAGTCATTCGGCGAACTTTTAATAGCCAACATTCTCGATCCGCTCGGCATGAATGAGACGGCGCCAAACGTGCCCAGGATTGTCTCGACAAAATCCCCAAACGCCGCAGGCGAGGTGGCAAGGGCGGCAGAGGCCGAAGTGAAAGCCGCGGTCATGGATATCATTGCGGGCTTCAATTCCGGCAACGTTGATCAGATTGAGCGCCGTCTCGCGCCGCAGCAAAACCGTTTTCAAGGCGAGGGAGGTTTCTTAACTTCTTTTATTAATGCGGCGGAGTTGAGGCAAGCATTCCAGACGGGTTTCAAGTTGAAGATGGAGGTCCATAACCTCGAAGCCGCGGTTTACGGCGACAGCGCCATCACAACTTTTTTTATGGCGACAACCGTCACGGCTCCCAATGGGTCGCCGCGCACTGAAGGTCCGTGGCGGTGTTCATACGTCTGGAATAAACAGGACGGGGCTTGGAAGCTGGTTCATGCTCACCAGTCGTCGATGAACAGGGCAATGATTACGGAAAAGCACCAGCAAAGATTCGACACGGTCGTGAAGACACTGGCTCAACCGTATGAGCTTAACCGCGAATTTAAGATCACGAAAATCAGTTACCCGCAGGGGTTCAGCACTTCCGCCGGATTGATGTCCACAGTTCTTGATATGGCGAAGTATGACATTGCGATTGATCAGAACAAGTTTCTTACGAAAGAGACTCAACAACTCGCTTTCACTCCGACTGTGTCAACTAAGGGTGAGCAGCTTCCCTACGGTCTGGGATGGTTTACGCAGAACTACAAGGGCACGAAGCTGATTTGGCATTACGGCTACTGGACCGGCAACTCATCGTTTATTTTGAAAGTGCCAGAGCAAAACATTACGTTCATCATAATGGCGAACTCTGACAATCTCAGCCGCCCGACGGATCTCGGCGCGGGTGATGCACTAAGCTCTCCTGTAGGCATGGCTTTCTTGAAGACGTTCATCTTCCCGGAGAAGTTCGGAGAAAGCATCCCCGAGATTAGTTGGATCGCTCCAGTTACAGAATTACGAAAGCAGCTCACCGCCATAGCGGGAAAACCCTATGCCGATCTCTACCGCAAAGACCTGGTTACAAAGTTGAGGATCTATCAAAGTGTGGGACGGGCGAGCGATGGCGCGCAGCTGATGAAAATGTATGGAGCACTATATTCCAAACCCATGCCCGCGGATCTGGTGAAGTTGCCGGTGATCGCGCAGATCATTCAGGTGCTGGACAATGAAGATAAGAGTGTGGCGTTTAGTCTGGCGAGTAATCAGGAGGTGCGTGTTTTCGCGATCGGCGAAGGTCAAGCCGGTGAAATGTTTGACTATGGCTGGATCGAAGACGTCGACAAAGGGTCGCGTGTGTGGGAGATGCAAGAGCCGGAGACGACACATGCAGGCGGCGCAGGTAAGAATCGAAAAGTTGATGTGGTAATCACTCTGCCGGCGGGGAACTACAAGTTGCGCTACAAATCAGATGATTCACACGCGTTCGATCACTGGAACAGTCTGCCGCCCGACATTAATTTTTGGGGAATTGCCGTCTATAAGAAATGAGGCGCCCGCGGAGTGTCAATGCGAAACTTTGACATTCGCCGGCACGTATTGCCGTCGATAAACTCCGCGTCGAAAGGCCTGGCAGATTTATAA